>JAKPAR010000303.1 GCA_029779375.1 Bacillota bacterium
TCCACTATCGACCATTTCTTTGAGCAAGCGTTCATTCTCTTCCTCAGAGCCATCACACCAATAAATTTGATCAGGCTGGCACAAATCAGCCATTTCTTTTACCCAATCTAACAACTTTTTGTTTTTAGTCATATTAGTCATAGCCAAGATCCTTTCTGAATAATTTTTTTTATTATATTGCAAATATATATTAGACAAAAATATTGTTAAGAAGTTAGTGATTTAGTTGAAATAATGCTTTTTGACGTTTTATAAATTGATATTTGCAATCTATTAATAGATATAGTATATATTTTGCAAGTGTCCGCATTATAATACTACCATAAAAATATGAAAGTTTCAAGGAAAAATGTTTCAAATATCCAAAAATAATGGGACAAATTAGCAGGTGATCTAAATTTTTATTAATAGGCTATGTCCCGATAAAGGCAGGAAAGTAGATGTTTATGTATCGCTTGGTAAGGTGTATAAAACGAATATACTACCGCATCCAGGAGGATGAAGTGCCTGCATTGGGAGCTCAACTAGCATACTACCTAATACTCGCATTTTTTCCCTTTATTATATTTCTTATGACCTTGGTTGGATACAGCCCTATCTCAAGCGATCGGGTTCTAAATTCTCTTTTGCAGATATTGCCTCTGGAGGCTTATAATATCATACAAAAAACTATTAGTGAGGTAGTGAATACTAGAAGTAGAGGCTTGTTATCTTTTAGCCTTATTTCAACCTTATGGGCTGCTTCCAACGGAGTAGGTGCCCTTATCAACGGCTTAAACCGGGCTTATGATGAAAAAGAAAGCAGGCCTTTTTGGAAAGTCAAGGGGATCGCCCTAGTTTTTACCTTAATCCTGTCTATAGCTATTTTATTTGCATTTATCATGCTTGTATTTGGTGGGGTTATTGAACGAAGAATAGTTTCTATATTAGGTCCTTCTGATATTTTTAGATTTTTGTGGAATATTCTCAGATATGTATTCATGCTAACTTATTTATTTGTAGTCTTTAGCGCGCTTTATTTTTATATTCCTAATCGAAGGCTTAAGCTTAAGGAGGTATTGCCGGGAGCTGCATTTTCCGCGATAGGCTGGTTTGGGGCATCAATGGCTTTTGCTTTCTATATAGATAATTTTAGACGCTTTTCAGTG
>JAKPAR010000309.1 GCA_029779375.1 Bacillota bacterium
TTTAAATTTAATTTAATAGTGTATAAAGGTTTCGTTGCATCTTTCCCCATTATTAAGTATTTTAAATGTGCATCTTCTAGCCATGAATATAGCCTTTTTATATCTTCCCCACTATTATATTCAGTTTCCTTTTCTTCTATTATTGTAAAGCTGATTACTTTTTCTATTGCTGGAAGATATAATTTATTATTTTGTAAATAAATAATTAGTAAAACTAAGACAATAACAAAACTAATCGTTGAATTATTTTTTTTGCTTGAGCTAAGCAATTTTTTTTTCATAAAAATCCCTCTCCAAATGATTGTATAGATACTTATATAATTTGTCTACCACTCTGCTATTGTCCCATCATAATGTCTCCATCTAGGGTTTGTCCAATACAGACCTTCTTCGGAGATTCTTTTTATCATCTCCTCATCCAGTTCAATCCCTAATCCTGGTTTTGTAGGTATATCTACATATCCATCTTTATATTCAAATATCTCCTTGTTTTTTACAAAATCTAATAAATCAAATCCTTTATTGTAATGTATCCCAAGGGATTGTTCTTGTATAAATACATTTGGTGTACATGTATCTACTTGCAATGTGGCCGCTAAAGCAACAGGCCCATAGGGAGCATGGGGTGCTACAGCCATATCATATACCTCTGCCATTGACACAATCTTTTTTAATTCTAATATACCACCAACCATAGCTACATCTGGCTGAATTATATCTATTACTCCTTCTTTAAATATATTTTTAAACGCCCAACGTGTATATAATCTTTCGCCTGTGGCTAAAGGTGTACTTGTATATTTTGCTATTTCTTTAAACACTTCCTCATTTTCAGGTAATACTACCTCCTCATAAAACATTAGATTAAATTGCTCCAATTCCTTTGACAACACCTTTGCCATTGGTTTATGAACTCTTCCATGAAAATCTATTCCTATATTTAAATCATATCCAAATTTTGTTCTAAGAGAATCTACTCTTTCCAATACTTCATCTACTTTTTTAAATGAATCGACATAATGCAATTCTTCAGTAGCATTCATTTTGATAGTATCAAAGCCTTTATCAACCCTATCTTGGGCTTCTTTTATAACATCATCGGGCCTATCGCCACCAATCCAAGAGTA
>JAKPAR010000394.1 GCA_029779375.1 Bacillota bacterium
AATAGCGACAGTAGGGACGGTTCTCCCTGTCGCAAAACTCACCTTGCAGGTAGAAATACCTGCAAGGTGAGTTTATTTTTTGCATTAGGAACTGATCCTGTTCTCGTGGCATACTTACATTAACTTGTGGTTATTGTGGTACTCTATGTACTATAATGGCAGCAAATTTTAATATTGTTCCAGTTGCTATTTTGGGAAAAATTACAAGTGGGGCGTTATGATGTAGCTTGGATAAAAAGAATCCAAGGTCACCGAAGATTGCTGTGAACACAGGTTGATAGTATTTTGAAGAATTGATAGATGAAAAAGGGAAATGAGTACTAAAAAATTAACTTAGCTATCTTATTTAAAAAGATAGCTAAGTTAATTTTGACTCGTGCTGATTTAAAGAACTTTCAATTCCAAAGCCTATAAGGCCGCCAAGGACTATTAGCATAAGTATTATCAACATAAGAACTCTGTCATATTGTTTGCTTTTTATATTAATCAATAGTGCTCTTATGCATATAAAATAAATACTTCCTACAATAATCAAGGTATAGCTGAGAAGGCCGTATTTATATAGATACCATTTTAATATATCGGTGATAAAATTTAAATTGGGTGCCAATGAATTTAAGCTCATATGGTGTACCTCCTAAACAATATAGAGAAAACAATAGATTTTCAAATATAAGAGATTTCACAAAATCAATTCTTATACAAAGGCGTTTTCCTTTATTTTCGTAATCAAATGGGTTAGTATTATGCCTAAAATTGCAGGAAGCATCCAACCAAATCCGCTATCAGAGAATGGAAGACTTTGTATAAAATCGCCTATGAAGGAGGTATCGACACCCATAGCAGCTAATCCATCTACTAGACTTACACAAAATGTACCAATAGTTGCACCTAAATAAATTTTTTTATCTTCAATTAGATTGTCGAATACATTTATAACAACTAATATAATAGCAATTGGATATACTATTTTCAATATAGGATCTGCAAAAGTAATTATACTTTCAACGCTAGTGTTTGAAATAATTGTACTCATTATAGTGGATATTATAACAATGGTTTTATAGCTAAATTTTTCTTTGCTTAGATTGCTAAAAAAGTGTCCTACAGTAGCTGTAAGACCAACAGCTGTAGTAAGACATGCGGAATAAACACATATTCCAAGTATTATTTTACCTGAATTGCCTAGTATTGTTTTTGTTATGTTGGTAATTAAAGATACCTTTTCTGTTCCTTGTACGAACACAGAACTACCAGTAGCCCCTAAGTACAATAGGCCTCCGTATACAATTCCTAATCCAATGCCAGAAATAAGACCTGTTTTAGCAATGGCTTTAAATTGTTCACTTTTCTTTGTTATTCCCTTATTTTTTACATCATCTACTATGATGCCGCCAAATACTATTGCAGCAAGTAAATCCATAGTTTGATATCCATTTCCAAATCCTTTGGAGAATGGTTGAGCCATATTAGTGTCTATAGGCACACCTATAGGATTTAGAATTCCTTTAATTATTATAGTAGATAGCATAATCAAAAGTATTGGTGTTAGAAATTTTCCAATAATATCAATAATATTGGAAGAATTTAATGTTAGAATTAGAGTTAATCCAAAGAATATAAGTGAACTTATAATTGGGCTAATTGAAGGGAATAGTGGTTTTATTCCCATTTCAAATGCAGTAGCTCCAGTTCTAGGTATTGCTAATAGTGGACCGATTAAAATCATTATTAAAATGCTAAAAATTAAAGCAAATTTTGGACCAACTTTGTTTAGCAAACTATTTATAGAGCCACCTGATATAGCTATAGATAGCACTCCAAGTATAGGAAGACCTATACCAGTTAAAGAAAATCCTAACAAAGCAGCCTTCCATTTTTCTCCTGCTGCTAGGCCAATGGATGGTGGGAAGATTAAATTTCCTGCACCAAAAAACATAGCGAATAATGCGAAACTAATAACTAAGATTTCTTTAGAACTAAGCTTTTTCATTAGAAAATCCCCTCATTCTTTAAATTGTTTTTTTGTTGATATTTTTTATTATACCATAAGTTTTTTTAAAATTCTAATATATAAATATATTCAGACTTATTTGTGAAAAAAATATCAAATCGTACTGACATGGGGATATTTCTTTGGATAGACATAAATAGTTTTGCTAAGGATAAAAGTCAAAAAAAGAATAAAAAATGTGAAAAAAATAGAGGATTTTAATGAAGTACATAGAAATATATAATATAAATTATAGTATGTGTTGTGTAGATGAAGGAAAGTTTGAATTTTCAAACAATAAGGGGTGAAATTACGAAAGGAGGAGAATGGAGATGAAATTGAAAACTAAAATTGTACTTTTCACTGTTTTAGTATGTATTGTTAGTGTCTTGTCCGTATCTATAATAAACTATAAATTATCCATAAAAGAGCTAGGAGATGAGGTAAATAATAAAGTTCAGCTAGAGGCTACAGGATTAGCTAAAGATATAGACAAGTGGATGGCTCTACAAAAAGATTCGCTATATGAAGTAGCTGAATGTATGATTGCTAGCAACAATTTTGAATATGATTTTATGAGTAATTATTTAAAAGCAGCTGATAAGAGAAATGCAGGGAATGCATATTTTGTAGCTTTTTCAGATAAGTATTGTGTTGATGGTACTGGTTGGATTCCTGACAGTACATATGATCCAACACAAAGAGATTGGTATATAGGAGCTACGGAAACTGATGATTTCTATATATCAGAGCCTTATGTAGATACTATGACTAAAGGGATGGTCATTACAATTTCAAAGGCTTTTAGTACATTAGATGGAAGAAAGGGTGTCATATCTACTGACATTCACATTGATCATCTAGTAGATATGATTTCAACTGTAGATGTAGGTAAGGGTTCTCACGCATTTTTAATAGATAGCAGTGGAAATATTGTCACCCATACAAATGAAGAATTCAAGCCCAAAGAAGATAAACATGTAAATATTTCAGATATGCTAGATGGAAAGCTAAAAAACATTTTGGAAGGGAAAAATTTGAGTCTAAGAAATAGGAAAATAAAAGACTATGATGGAGTTGATAGATATTTCTTTTTCGGAGATGTAGCAGAATCTAACTGGAAGGTAGGAGTTGGAGTTTCTGCACAGCACACCATGGGAGCCATCCAAAAGGCAAATTTATATACCTTGCTGACAACCATAATTGTACTAGTAGTATCATTATTCATATCAATGTACATTTCAAATTCCATTGCAAAACCAATAGTTCATACAGCAAATATTGCAGAAGACATAGGAAATTTAAATTTTCTTGCTACAATAGATGAAAAGAAACTAAAGAGAAAAGACGAAATAGGTCAAATGTATAGGTCTTT
>JAKPAR010000001.1 GCA_029779375.1 Bacillota bacterium
TCCATCAAAAGGAGCAGATTCATATTCCAATACAGTTTTGAATAATGTAATGGAACCACTTACAAGATTAGAAGAGGATGAAGACTTGAATAACTTTATAGCACCAGCAGGTGCAGAAAGTTGGGAACACAATGAAGAAGGGACAATATGGACTTTTAAAATAAGAGAAGCTAGTTGGTCAGATGGTGAACCAGTAAGAGCGCAAGATTATGAATATGGTATTAAAAGATCTATAGCTCAAGAAACAGCTTCGCCATATGCATATTTGTTAAATCCAATAAAAAATGCAGCTAAAGCAAATAGTGGAGAAGTATCAATAGATGAAGTAGGTGTAAAAGCATTAGATGATAATACTCTTGAAATAACCCTTGAAGGGCCTACGCCTTATTTTTTAGATTTGACTTATCAAAGAGTCATGTTACCACAAAGAAAAGACATTGTAGAAAAACATGGAGATAAATATGGTTCAGAGCCAGATACTATTGTATACAATGGCCCATTTATACTAAGTACATGGGTTCATAATAGTGAACTAGTATTAACAAAAAATGATAGCTATTGGGACAAGGATACAGTAAAATTAGAAAATGTAAATCTCAAAATAATTCAAGATGAAAACGCTGTATACAACTCATTAGCTAATGGCTCAATAGACATAGCAGGGGCTAATAAGCCAGAATGGAAAGAAAAATTTATGAAAGATGATAGGTTAGAACATTTAGAAGTAGTAAATCCACAGACATTTTTCATGTTTTTTAATACCCAAGATGAAGTATTTAAAAATGCTAAAGTAAGAAAAGCTTTTTCAGTAGCTATAAATAGAGAAGAATTAGCTAATGTAATATTTCATGGAGTTCATATGCCAGCTTATGGTTGGGTTCCTCCAAGTATATCAATTGGGGAAAAAGAATATAGAAGTATAGTTGAAGGACCAGTTGAAAAACTAATAAAAGAAAATTCAGATGCTAAAGCACTTTTAAGTGAAGGTTTAGAAGAGTTAGGAATGGATCCAGATCCTTCCAAATTAACAGTAAAAATTTCCTTTGGTAGTACAGATCAATGGTTTAGAACTTATGGGGAATATTTACAGGAAATGTATAGTAAAACATTAGGAGTTAATATTGAAATAGAAACTCTTGAATGGCCAATATTTAATGCTGCTGTAGAAGAAGGTAATGTACAAATAGGATATATGGCATGGGGTGCTGAATATAATGACCCAATGTGTATGTTAAGTTTGTTAAAATCGGATGCAAATGCTATAGGAACTGGCTGGGTCAATGAAAAATATGATGAACTTATAGATTTAGCAGCTACTGAAATGGACAATGACAAACGTTTAGAATATTTCAAAGAAGCAGAAAAAATATTGTTGTATGATGAAGCAGTATTGGCACCAACAGTATATCCTAGAAGTAATGTATTTACCTATAAATATGTCAAAAATTTAGGCATTACCCCATTTAGTACTGAAGGATATAAATATGTATATACACAAGGAAGAGATAATTTATAAATAAATTAATATATAGCAGTTTGTAAATTTATTTACAAACTGCTATATTATGAAACCTTATTGATAAGGAGGTTTAAAATGTTCAAGTATATTTTAAAACGATTGGGACATATGTTTTTATCACTATTTATAATAACCACTATAACTTTTTTTTTAATGCACAATATACCTGGTGATCCATTAGCGCATATGGCTAAGAAATTACCAGATCAGATTAGAGAAAATTATTATGCAAAATATGGTTTAGATAAGCCAGTTATAGTCCAATATAAGACATTTTTAAAGAACGCAATTACTGAAGGAAATCTGGGGGAATCACTAAGATATCCAGGAAGAT
>JAKPAR010000014.1 GCA_029779375.1 Bacillota bacterium
ACCATATCTACAAAAAAGCTAGACATAAACAGCACAAATCCAAGAACCATAAGGACTAAGCCTATATAATAGATAGCTTTTCTTTCCTTTGAAATTTTATTTGCCATTTTCTTACCCCCTTATATTCAACTTCTTTGCTATATTATATCATAAAAATCCTAGTTCAGAATCCACATAAAATTTGCGACAGTGAAACTATCGCATACTACTCTATTTTTTATAATGACTATCCTTATATCTTCATAAGATATATCATCTGGCAATGCATCTTTAATTGGCTTTAGTCTTTCTGCCCCTATTTCATTTTCTATCTTTTCAAATATAACCAAACAATATGATATAAAGTTGTGTTATTACTAATATATCACTCTTTTCTTTTTCTTTTTTGTATATGCTTCTTGTGAAAATTCAAAAAATATAATAAGGATGGAGTATACTATTTTTATATTTCTAAATCAGATCTGCATATCTAAGTTTAGAATCCATATCAATGTCCATTTCACTTATGGAATTGTAGATTAGAACCTTCAAATATCCTACAGGATTTCTAATCTCCCGCATTCTACTTGCTTCTTTAAATTTATTCACAGCATGTTCTATGGCAAAAAAATTCAATCGCTTGATATCATTTTCAGCTATTTTAGCCGGAATATAATTGTCCCCAATTTTTATTCTTTTGCTATTTTCAATATCAAGTAGCAATAGCTTTATAGCATGAGCTGCTGCTACTTGATACTTTTCATCTATAGCATGGAGTTCACAATTTTTTATGATTTTTTTATACTTTTCCTGAAAATTTTCATAAGATGAGTCTCTTCCATCAATCCTTCTATCACCTTTTAACGATTTTTCGTGATTGATAGATTGATTGGAAATCTCTGTAGAAGTCTTTGTAGTAATCTCTGGTAATGGTGAGGTCATTTTGCTCCTTTCCATTGGTTCATTTTGTATATCATTATCATTTTCTTTTGAACCTATCATAGTATCATTTTGATCTAATGTATCAGAATTGTTTTCTTCATCTTTTATCATCTTTTCAAGCTCTTCATAATTGATAGTATACCAAAGAGTCCTGTCCATTTGATATACATTGAAATTATCAACTATTATTAAATTCATATCTCTCAACCTTTTGAAAGTTCTCTTTATAGTTGAATTGCTCCAAAAAGGAAATTCCTCATGCCACTCATCAATGGTATTGTAAGTCCAGTATCTTCCCTCGTGAAAATTTCTATTGTTTTTCTTATTTATCTCAATCCAATAATGTACCTGCTGCAATATCAAAGCCTCATTTAGTCCCAATACCACTGCCAATTCTTTATCTAATACCAATGGGTGTGAATTTAAAATTGTCATATCCATGTCCCCCTTTTTCTTCAATATTCTAGTATCAATATATAATTGAAGAAGATTTTTTCAAAATGAGGACTTAGATAAAGTCACCATAAAAATAAGCCCTACTTTGCGTAAGGCCTATATCTTCATCTACAAAACTTCTTCTATTTCCAAACCCGTTTTTTCAGTTAGTTCTATTAATTCATCAAAATTTGTTCCATCTACGTATTCTCGACTACCTACTGTGACTGCAGTTATTATTTCTTTGATTGTTATTATATATTCTTTTGCATTTTACAACACTTTAATTATTTCATTACTCTTTCTGGCGTAGCCTTAAAAGTATTTGCTTCTGTATGAGTTGAATCAATACTTATATCAGTATCTTCTATTATTCCTTCTTATGAATGATAAATTTTATACATGGTTTCTAAGGCTAATAATATTTCTCTTTTTTCTCCTTCTATAGGAGCTAATTCTTCTTTGGCATAATCCCTTATTCCATCCTTAACATTAGATTTATATTTTACTACTGTATTTAATATACTGCTTGCTTTGACTCCCCTTAGTTGAGCTAAGGTAAAAATAGTTGAACTTTCCATGTCTGATGATAGAACATTTTTCTTGTTCCAGTAGTCCATCATTTCATCTTCTTCATCTATATAAAAGGAATCATGACTTCTAATTATTCCATAATGATAAGGGTATCCCAATTCTTTACAAGTATCTATGATAGTATTGGTGAGTCTAACATCTGCTACAGCAGGATATCCCTCTTTTATATACATTTTAGTCGTTCCATCCTCTCTAACAGCTGCTGAGCCTATTATCAAATCCCCCAAATTGACATAGGACTGAACTGCTCCACCACTACCAATTCTGATGAAATATTTTCCACCACAAGCAATTAACTCTTCCATTGCAATAGCTGCTGAAGGCCCTCCAATACCTGTAGAAGTCACAGTTATAGGGACATCTTTATATATTCCCCTTATAGTCCTAAATTCCCTATTATAAGCTATCTCTCTACAATCATCCAACAATTCTCCCATCCTAAGCACTCTTCCTGGATCCCCAGGCAATATCACATATTTAGAAATATCCTTAGTTTCGCATAAAATATGAGGTTGTTTCATGTAATCACCTTCTAAGTCAATTTTTCATAGTATTTAATACTGCTTCCAATATAGATTCAGTGAGAGTTGGATGGATAATTAAATTAGATTTAATATCCTCTATTGTAAATTCATTATCCAACAATATGCTCAAAAGTCCTACATATTCAGATACATCTTCTCCCACCATCCATATTCCCAATATCTTGCCTTCCACATCCATTATTACTTTGACAAATCCATCTTGGACATCTTTAGCCCATCCTCTCCAGGTATCTTTAAAATCACAGTACCCTACTTTATAGGGCATATCCTTTAACTGTCCTTCTTGTTTTCCCACACCAGCCATTTCTGGCAAAGTAAATACCGCTCTAGGCAATTCATCATAATTCATAACTACTGGACTTTTATAGAGAATATAATCTGCCACCTGTATTGCCTGATTTATAGCTACATGAGCCATGCCCATTATTCCATTGATATCACCAATGGCAAATATATTTTTCTCTCCCGTTCTTA
>JAKPAR010000029.1 GCA_029779375.1 Bacillota bacterium
ATATTTTTGAAATTCATGGAGGAAGTTCAACAATTAAAGAGTTTTGTGAAGTAGCAAAGGGAAAAAATATAAGCTATGTAGATGAATTTAAAGAGATAAATGGCTTTCCTACTATGTGTACATTGATACCAGTTGATAAAGACAATGAAAGAATTGGTGCAGCATTGAAAGTAGAAGATATTTCTGAAATAAAAAGGGTCATTAGAGAAAGGGATGAGGCACTTTTAAATCTTGAAAAAGTCGAAAAACAATTGGATGAAGAAAAAATGTTGAAAGAGCTATTTCCTAATATTGTTGGAGAAAGTAGGGAGATGAATTATGTAAAGAAGTTAGCACTTAGGGCTTCTAATACAAATTCTACAGTTCTCATACTTGGAGAAAGTGGTACAGGTAAAACACTTTTGGCAAAAGCTATTCATGAAAACAGCAATAGAGACAAGCCATTTATTCATGTGAATTGTGGTGCTATACCAGAAACTCTTTTGGAGAGTGAATTGTTTGGATACACAAGGGGAGCATTTACAGGTGCTAGAGTTGATGGAAAGAAAGGCTTTTTTGAAATGGCAAATGGAGGGACTATATTTCTAGATGAAATTGGAGAAATATCTACCAATTTGCAAGTAAAACTATTGCAAGTTCTCCAAGATAAGACTTTTTACAAAGTAGGAGGTCAGGAAAAAATAAAAGTTGATGTAAGGGTTATAGCGGCTTCAAATAGGAATTTAGAGGAAGAAATGCTTAAAGGCAATTTTAGAGAAGATTTATATTATAGAATAAATGTATTCCCAATTTGGATACCTCCTTTAAGAGAGAGAAAAGAAGACATTTATTCTTTGGTAGAATTGTTGCTGCCATCAATATGTGAAAAAATTGGCTGTGAGGACAAGATTATATCAGTAGAAGCTTTAAATGTGCTTTTAGAGTATGATTGGCCAGGAAATGTAAGGGAATTAGAGAATATATTAGAGAGAGCTATAAATTTATGTGATGGAGGTACAATTTTTTCCAGACATTTAACTTTAAAAATGAACAAAAGTGAAGAATTAGAAAGGGAAGACATAGCACCTCTTAAAGAGTCTGTTGAAAATTTTGAGAAAAAAACCATTGAAAAAGCTATGAAATTGTATCAAGGCGATAAAAAGAAAGTAATGATTTGTCTGGGGATTAGTAAAACTACTTTTTATGAGAAACTGAAAAAATATGGGATAAAATAGTTCGGATAAACGGAAATGGTTCTAATTGTGGGAAAAGTGATAAAGATGTTGTATAATACTTGTATAAATGTTTTCATCAATATCAATAAAAAATTATTACGAAAATGCGGAAAGAGTGTATAATATGGTATATGAACTAGAGATAATTGAATATGATTTTACTTGGCATGTTTTTTGCTAATTAATATGTTTAAAATATTGCAAAATTGTGAAAATTAGAATTTTTCTATTTATTGAAACGTTTTTGTATGCTGAATTATTTCTAATTAATAAAAAATGGAAGGGGGATGTAATTATGTTTAAAAAGAAAAGGCTAACAGCTTTAATGGCTATTTTACTAGTTCTGTCTTTGACTATGACCGCTTGTTCTTCAGGAAATAAAAAAGGTTCAAAAGATGAAAGCGAAGAATATTCAACAGTATATTCGGGAGAAATTACAACATTGAATTATTTGGTTACTTCAACTACATTAGAATTTGCATTGGCAGCTAATTTAGTAGATACTTTGATAGATTATGATGAGTACGGTGTGGTACAGCCTTGTTTGGCAACGGAATGGAATGTATCAGATGACAATTTAGTTTGGACATTTAAATTACGTGAAGGAGTAAAATGGGTAACTCATGATGGAAAAGAGTATGGAGAAGTTACAGCACAGGATTTCGTAGATGCTATGAAATATATACTAAATCCAAGCAATGAGTCACAAACTGCAAATATAGCTTATAGTGTTCTGAAGAATGCTGAGAAATACTATGATGGTGAAATTACTGATTTTGAAGAAGTTGGAGTAAAAGCTGTAGATAAATATACCCTTGAATATACTCTTGAAAAACCTACGCCATATTTCTTATCAATGCTCACATATGTGTGTTTCTTCCCAGTTAATGGGCAGTTTTTGGAAGAAGTAGGAGATAAATTTGGTACAGACAATACAAATTTTTTGTACAATGGCGCATATATAATGGAAACATTTGAGCCTCAAACAAGAAGAGTATTAGTTGCAAATGAAAGCTATTGGGATAAAGAAAATGTTCATATTAAAAGATTGAATTATACTTATAACAAGGAAGCTGCAACTTTGTCGCCAGAATTGTTTTTACGTGGTGATATAGATTATACTGATATTCCTTCATCAGTTCTTGATGAGTGGATGAAGGATCCACAAAAGAAGGATATGATTCGCCCAAATAGAACTTCTTTTTATACCTATTTTTATGCATTTAACTTTAATCCGCATTTTGCACCAGAATATGAACCGGAAAATTGGAAAATAGCAGTTAACAATGTGAATTTCCGTAAATCTATATTCCATGCATTAGATAGAAAAGCTGCTATGCTTACTGAAGAACCTTACAATCCAGAAGATAGATTGACAAATACTATAACTCCTAAGAACTTTGTGAATTTAGATGGAGTAGACTATACTCAACTTGGTGGATTAGATAAATTTTCAGACAATGATTCTTTTAATGAAAAATTAGCCCTTGAATATAAGGAAAAGGCCATGGATGAATTGAAGGGAAAGGCTACATTCCCAGTTAAAATTTTGATGCCTTACAATACAAGTTCTTCTGAATGGGCAAATCGTGCTCAAGTCATAGAGCAACAACTTGAAAATTTATTAGGTACAGACTATATTGATGTAATTATAGAACCACATCCACCTACAGGATTTTTAGATGAAACAAGACGTGCTGGCAATTATGCACTAGAAGAGTGCAACTGGGGGCCAGACTATGCAGACCCAGAAACATATACAGATCCATTTACTCCAGATAGTAATTACAATTGGCCGCATTTGGCAGAAGGGTATAAAGAATCTAATGGCAAGAATATCTATGAAAATATGGTCGATAAGGCAAAAGCAGAAGTACTTGATATTGAGAAACGTTACAATTTATTTGCTGAGGCTGAAGCCTTTTTTATAGATCAAGCTTTTGTCATCCCTTATGCAGTAGGTGGAGGCGGCTATTCAGCTTCTAAATTGAATCCATTTGAATCTCCATATTCTCCATTTGGTGTTGCTGGAGAAAGATTTAAAGGGCAGAGAATCATGTCTAAACCTATGAATACAGATGAATATCATAAGGCATTGGAGAAATGGGAAAAAGAACGTGCCGAAGCACTAAAGAAAGCAGCGCAATAAAATATATATTTAAAAATATATTAAAGTCAGTTGAAGGACTATTTTTAAATAGTCCTTCAATTTTAAGCGAAAATAAGGGAATTATTTATGGCTAAAAGGGGAGGTTTAAAATATGTTAAAGTATTCATTGAAAAGATTATTGCAATCATTACTTACACTAATAATCGTAATAACTTTAGTTTTTCTTCTCATGCGCCTAATGCCTGAAGAAGGATATTTTGGAGATAACTATGAAAAACTTGATGAGTCACAAAGAGAAGCTATATTGACTAGCATGGGACTTAGGGATCCAATGCATGTACAGCTTA
>JAKPAR010000037.1 GCA_029779375.1 Bacillota bacterium
GAGGAAGGAAACCTCCTATTTCAAAACACAGAGTATAATGGGAGATTTCACAGTGATTGGCTTACCATGATGTATCCAAGGTTAAAACTAGCAAGGAACTTGCTTAGTGAGGATGGGGTAATATTTATTTCCATAGATGACAATGAAGTTCACAACTTGAGGAAAATTTGTGATGAAATATTTGGTGAGAGGAATTTCATAGCAAATATAATTTGGGAAAAAAATTTTGCGCCAAAAAATTTAGAAATAGAGGTTTATAAGAAGCTAAAAAGTATAGCAGCATCAAAGGGATATACTATTAGGAAAGAAAATGATAAGTATTATTTAAATAATAATATTATTGAAATTGTAGAAGGAAGGGCAATTAGGGTAAATGGTCATATTTCAAGTTTAAAAGGCTTAGAAAAGTCGATTTTATAGCCATATATCAAAGGAGGACAAAAATGTACCTATACATAGGCTTTTTCAGCCATGATGAAGTAAACCGGAGGATAAAGTATATACCAGAGAAGGGTGTAAATATAATAAAAAATGCTTTTGCCAACTTTTTAGAATTAAACAATGCAGATATAAAGGCTGCAATTGGTTATTTCCTTGGAAAAGGTAATGGTGAAAAATCCTGTTTTCTGCTGGATGTAAACAGTATTGAAGCATCAGAAAAAAGGATAATAATTACTTGTGATAATATAAGGGAGTTTGATAAAAGCAGTGGAGATATCAGTAAAGAAATATATAAAAAGGCCTGGGAGCTAGATTGGATAGATAGGGAGACAAATTACTGTCCCCTGGTGCTAATATTAGACAAGCAAACATTTGACTCCATAAGAAAGGGCTCAGCTAATATAAAAAAACTGTCAGATTTAGAGGAGCAGGTACAAGCCCTAAAAGCAAAGAATAAATGGGGAGAAATTTGTAAGCTTTATGAGCCTCTGGAGGATATTCATAAAAATCCAGAGCTATGGGACAATCCTAATAAGCTGTATGAGATTGGCTTTGCCTGTAGCAAGATGGGAGAGTTGCAGGATGGATTGGAGAAGGATTCTGACCATTTAAAAGAGATAAAAAGATATAGGGATTTAAGTCTAAAATTCTATAAAAGATGCTGTGAGTTAAGGCCAAAAAGCTATAAGTATGCCTCTTCAGTGGCCTATAGGTATTATCAAAATGTAAATGAACTGACTAAAACCAGAGGCAAAAGAAAAGATGGGGATGTAAGGGAAGAAGTTGAAAATGCCCATAAATGGTTTGATATATCCCTCAATTTGTATCCAAATAACATAAAGGATAACTATCGTAAGGGAAAACTGATAGTAGATAAGCAACTAGCCCCTGCTAGGAATACTGGAAATAGGTTAAGCAAAGAGGATCTTCAGGAAATTGAAAATTTGAAGAACCAAGCTATCAAACACTTGGACAGGGCTATCCAGTCCTATGAAGGTTTAACAGATGAAGACAGGAAAAATTTCTATAGAAATGAATATATTAAATCCTTATACAACCTTGCTAAGTTGTATAAGGATGAAGTCAATACCAATTGGAATCAATATCTATG
>JAKPAR010000038.1 GCA_029779375.1 Bacillota bacterium
CATAGATATGGAATTGAAAAGACGTGATAGTTTTCAAGGAAAGAATTATAATATTTAAGTTGCATTTTTGGAACAATAAAGATATACTTAAAACGCTAATAAATTATGGAAGGAAGATTTAAATTTATATGAAAAAATTAAAATTTGAAGACATGGAGTTTTCACAGGAGATAAAAAAAGCTGTTTCAGATATGGGATTTGAAGAAGCGTCTCCTATTCAATCACAAGCTATACCATATATACTTGAAGGTAAAGATGTAATAGGTCAAGCTCAAACGGGAACAGGAAAAACTGCAGCTTTTGGTATACCTATTTTAGAAATGTGTGACGAGGAGAACAGACAACTGCAAGCAATTGTACTGTGTCCTACTAGAGAACTATGCATACAAGTGGCAGAAGAAATAAGTAAATTGGCAAAATACAAAAAAAACGTATATATATTGCCTGTATATGGTGGGCAACCAATTGAAAGACAGATAAAAGCGCTGAAAAAGGGAGTACAAATTGTCATCGGAACACCAGGAAGAGTTATAGATCATTTAAATAGGCATACTTTGAAACCTGGAAATATAAATATGGTAGTTCTTGATGAAGCAGATGAAATGTTTGATATGGGATTTAGAGATGATATTGAACTTATACTAGGTAAAATGCCTGAGGATAGACAAACTGTATTTTTCTCAGCAACAATGCCACAAGAAATAATGAGTTTTGCAAAAAAATTTCAAAAAAACCCTGAGATCATAAAAGTGGTTCATAAGGAACTTACAGTACCTAAAGTAGAACAATATTATTTTGAGCTAAAGTCAAATATGAAAACAGAGATATTGTGTAGACTTATAGACATATATAATCCAAAACTTTCTCTTGTTTTTTGCAATACAAAGAGAAAAGTAGATGAACTTGTATTGGAACTTCAAGGAAGAGGATATTTTGCAGATGGACTTCATGGAGATTTAAAACAAACTCAAAGGGATAAGGTCATGTCTACATTTAGAAGTGGAAATATAGACATTCTTGTTGCAACAGATGTAGCAGCTAGAGGTATTGATGTAGATGATGTGGATATAGTATTTAATTATGATATTCCACAAGATGAAGAATACTATGTTCATAGAATAGGAAGAACTGCAAGGGCAGGAAGAGAAGGTACGGCTTTTAGCTTTGTAGTAGGTAGAGATATATATAAGCTAAAAGATATTCAAAAATACACTAAAACTAAGATAATGAGAAAAGATTTACCTACATTAGGTGATGTAGAGGAAAAGAAAATTGATATTCTTTTGGATAAAATAAGACATGAACTAGATAATGAAGAAATTTCAAAGTATCAAAATATTATAGATACTTTGCTAGAAGAAGATTACAATTCTATAGATATAGCTTCAGCAATACTTAAAATGTATATGGATGAAAACAAAAAGGATGGACACGAGGATTTAGACTTAGATGTAGTAAATACTGGTGCAGAAGCTGGAATGGTAAGATTGTTTGTAAATATTGGGAGAAGAGAAAACATAAGCCCAAGACATATTGTTGGAGCAATAACAGGGGAAACAAGTCTTCCAAGAAAGAGTATAGGAAAAGTTGATATATATGATAAGTTTACGTTCGTAGAAGTTCCAAAGGAATATGTAAAAGAAGTTCTTGCGGGACTTAAAAACCACAAAATAAAGGGTAAAAAAATAAATATTGAAATAGCAAATCCAAGACATTAAAATTAGTGGTAAAAGTTCTTTTCTGAGAGAGTAGAAAAGAACTTTTTTATGTTATAATATTTGTGGATTCACATCAATTTACTCTAGTGACAATCATAAGGGAGAAAAAACATGGATGAAATATTAGGATTTGTAATATCTTCTATTTTACTTATTTATTCTATTTACAGAGACATGTTCATAGGGATTCCTTTGACTATATGTTTTTTTATTTTTTGTTTTATTGCTTATAAAAGAGGATATTCTTTTAAAGAAATAATGAAAATTTCCTACGAAGGTGGAAAGAAATCTTTTATAGTTTCAGAAGTGCTAATACTCATTGGAATGATAACAGCATCATGGATGGCTTCTGGTACTGTTCAAGGGATGGTTTATTATGGTATAGAATTTATGAACCCAAGATATTTTGTGGTCTATGCTTTTATGATATGTACTGTAATTTCATTTATATTGGGAACAGCCTTTGGTACTGTAGGCACAGTAGGTCTTAGCCTTATGGTTATAGCTAAAAGTGGAGGTCTTAATTCAAATATAGCTGCAGGAGCTATTGTGGCAGGGGCATATTTTGGAGATAGGTGTTCTCCTATGTCTTCTAGTGCTCATTTAATAGCCAATTTAACTGAAACTGATCTCTATGAGAATATAAAAAATATGTTTAAAACTACAATTGTTCCTTATGGAATTTCTTTATTAATATATATATTTATTTCTACTAAGTATCCTTTAAATTTCACACAAAATAAAATAAATGAGGAAATAATTAAAAATTTCAACATAAGTTTTTTGGTACTATTACCTGCAATTTTAATACTTTTATTGAGTGTATTTAAAGTAAATGTAAAAATATCTATGAGTTTGAGTATAGTTGTAGCTTTTTTTATAAGTTACTTTTATCAAGAAGTAAAAATTCAAGATTTTATGAAATATCTTTTTTTTGGATATAGTATTCCTAAAGAAACTTTTCTTTCCTCCATAATAAAAGGAGGAGGAGTTATATCTATGCTTAAAGCAATATTCATGACTTTTATATCTTGTTCTCTTGCGGGATTATTGGATAGTGCAGGGTTTTTGAAAGGCATTCATAATTTGTTTGATGGAGTAAATTCGAGATGCAGATTATTTATAGCTACAGCTATAATAAGTATTTTAACAGCAGCTTTTGGAGGCAATCAGTCAATAGCTATAGTTCTTACTATTCAAATAATGAAAGATTTTTATGAAAAGATGGATATAGATAAATACCAATTTGCTATAGATATTGAAAATACAGCTGTTGTACTTTCGCCTATGATACCGTGGAATATATCTGGCGTTATACCGGCGATGACTTTAGGTGTTAGTAGTTTTAAATATTTGCCCTATGCATTTTATATTTATCTCATACCTATAATAAATATGATGTTTTTAAAAGTCACTAATAAAACTAGTAAAAATAATTGTGTTTCCTAAATAAATATTGACATACTTTTGTAAACCCTTTGTAACTACTTTATTTATAAAGCTATATATAATTAAAATATAGAAATTGTGAAAATTAAAGTAATATATATGGGGAGATGAAAGTATGAATAAGAAAATATCCTTGATTCTAATAGGAATTTTAGTAGTTGCAGGGCTTTCGGGATGTGGCTCAAAGGCGAATACATCACAAAAAGAAGAAACTGTCATAGCATCTGAAATGGGAAAAGAGGAAAATCAAAATATCGACAAAGATATTGAAGAAAAAGGAAAGAAAATTGCAGTAAATGAGATAAAATATTATTTTGGAATAGATATAGATGATTCCTATGACTTGAAGGTAAATTATTTCGACTATGGGGATGATAGTAGATATTACCAATATTTATTTTGGAATGATTCCAATACTTTTGATGTAAGAGTAGGAAAAGGTGAGGAAAAAGCATTTTATTTACAGCAAATATTGCCAGAAAATCATGATGGTAAAGCATTAGATGAAAAATCAGCAGAAAAATTAAGTTTGGATTTTATCAATGAAAAATTAAAAGATATGAAAGACGAATTAGTTCTTACCAATACAGAATATGAGGTCGAAAAAAATTCAAACAATATTGAATACTATGTATTTCAATACAATGAAAAGGGCAATGAAAATAGTGGTGCATTCATAAAAGTTGACTGTTACAACAAATATGTAACTGAAATAACTCTATTTGATTAAAAAACCTTATTTAAATAAGGTTTTTTTCTTTACATTTCTTTATTTTAGTATTAAACTATAATTAGTTTGGATGCAAAATATTAGCATGCAAAGTAAATTGAGAGGTGGGATAAAAATTTCTAGTACAGACAAAGGCATAATCATTGCTTATCTTATAAAGGAAGTTTATTTTAAGTTAAACAATAGCATAAAAGCAAAGTTTGAAGATATTGGATTGACGGTTCCGCAGATTACAATCATGAGTATGCTGTATAAAAATGGAAGTATGAAAGTTAGTGATATAAGTGAAGAAATGTATATCACTAATGGGACAGTTTCTGGTATCATCGATAGATTAGAAAAACAAAAACTAGTTTCTAGAACTAGAAGTGAAAGAGACAGGAGGGTT
>JAKPAR010000049.1 GCA_029779375.1 Bacillota bacterium
TATAGAGAATACCTTAAAGTCTTGACTTAGGAGTTCTTGAGGTGTTTTTCCCACTAGAGAAGTTCCTGCCTTGAACATTTCCATAGCAAATTTATTCACATCTAAGTCTGCAATTTTAGCCAATCTTTCCAACATCATTCTATCTGCATTTGTTGATGTAGGAGATCTAAATAATAAGGTATCTGAAATTATAGCTGCTGAGAGTATCCCTGCTATTTTCTTTGAAGGTCTTCTGCCATTTTCAAACAATATAGAAGCAATTATAGTAGATGTACTGCCTACTGGCTCATTTCTAAAATATATTGGATTTCCCGTAAACACATCTGCCACTCTATGATGATCTATGATTTCTAATATTTCACATTCTTCTAAACCATCTACTGATTGACTTCGCTCATTGTGGTCAACTAAAATTACCTTCTTTTTCATACTAGATATCAAATGATATCTAGATATTAAGCCTACCACTTTGTTGTTATTGTCATCATCTATTACTGGATATGATCTGTACCTTGTCTGAGACATTTTATCTTTTACATTATCAACCAAATCATCAAGGGTAAACACTATCAAATCATCTGTAGACATTACATGACGAATAGGAACAGACTGAGTTATTAATCTAGCTGTAGTAAATGTATCATGAGGTGTAGATAGTATAGTTACACCATTTTCTTTCCCTAATTTCACAATATCATCTTCTACCTTAACACTTCCAGTTAAAATCATCAATGAAATATTTTTATTGATTGCAAGCTTCTGGATATCTTTCCTGTCACCACATATGACTATGTCATTTTCTTCTATATATGTTTCTGCAGTTTTAGGTTCCATTGCAAGCACCAACAATTTACCGGTGATTGGTTTTAGATTGTTGGGCATTGTTACAATTTTAGCAGATAAAGTTTCTATAATATTATCCATAAGAGTTCCAGACTTTCCCAAAATGCCATTATCCCAGACATCTATATAAGAACCTATTATATCAGATATTGTAACTATACCTAATAATTGCTCATTTTCATCTATTACAGGAAGACTGTTTAAATTGTTTTTTTTCATCAGCTCTAATGCCATTCGCAGTGATATATCAGGACTTACAGGAGCGATTTTATCAAAATTTAAATCTCCAACACTAAGTCTTACTGTTTCTAAAAGAACTGGAGCAGCAACTCCAAAATAATCTAAAATAAATTTTGTTTCTCTATTTATTTCTCCAAGCCGTACTGGGATAGCATTAACATCTCCATTAGCATTTTTGTATTCTGCATAAGCCAATGCTGCACATATAGAATCTGAATCAGGATTTTTATGTCCTGTAATATAAATTGTTTCTTTCATATAAAGATACTCCCATCTTATTTATCTACTTTAATCCTTGTTTTTATCATATACAAAGTCACACTTTAGATTCTTAAAACACTTTTTATGCTTTTTTATAGCTCTCTATTCTGTCCTATAAAAACAATAGCAAGCAATCCTGGACCTGTATGTGTACCTATCACTGGGCCAAGACAATTAATTATGACATCCTTTACATTAAGCTCTTCCATGATCATATTTTTAAGGTATTCAGCATCTTCAATGCAATCACCATGAACAATATAAATTGTTTGTTCTTCTATATTGATACCCCTATCTTTTAATTCCTCCATTAAAACTCTTATTGCTTTTTTTCGACCTCTTACTTTTTGTGCTGGAACAAGTTTTCCATCATTATCTACAATCAAAATAGGTTTAACATTCAGCATAGTTCCAACTATAGCACTTGTAGCAGATAATCTTCCGCCACGTCTTAAATGATCTAAGCTATCAACTGTAAACCAATGATTAACTTTTAATTTATTTTTCTCTAGCCAGTCAACAATATCTTCTTTAGATTTCCCATCTTTTAGCATTTTATTTGCTTCCCTTACCAAAAGTCCTTGCCCAATACTAGCTGATTTGGAATCAATAACCGTAATATCTGCTTCTGGATTTTCACTTAATATAGTATTCTTTGCCATTATGGAATGATTGTATGACTCACTTAAGGCAGATGAAAGTCCTATGTAGATAATAGAATACCCTTCATCGACGTATTTTTTGAAATAATTTTCATATGTGTATGGTGTTATTTGTGCAGTCGTTGCCATTTCTCCATTTCTTAATTCGTGATAAAAATCCTCATAGCTAATTGTCTTTCCAAAATCATCTTCATAATCTTTTCCTTTTAAATAAAAATGAAAAGGAATAACAGGAATGTTGTTTTCTTCTAAAAAATCTTTTGGAATATCACAACTAGAATCTGTGATAATTATTGTCTTCACATATATCCCTCCAATGAATCAAAATATAATATAATAAGTTTATGTTCACTATAAATAAATAGACATCAAATATAAAAAAATTGCATCTAAAATTTTGCTCTTACTAGTTAAGATAAGCTTTTAAGTGAATTTTATCATGATATCACTTTATATACAAGACCATTATTTTCTAATATTTCACTATCTATTTTATATTTTATTTGAAATCTACTACTGTCTTTATATAAACTATAGGGAAATTAGAACTCATGGAAGAAACTGGCTAGAGAATAAACTTTATGCCCACT
>JAKPAR010000069.1 GCA_029779375.1 Bacillota bacterium
GTTTAAAAAATTCATTTAATATCGAAAAGAATACTTCTTTTGGACTATCACATATAATAAATCCTAAATCTTTATTATGTGTTGCTTTTACATCTACATCTGAATTCACAACTAGTAGAACATCTTCTAGTCCAACAAGCAATTCTTCTTTATAGTATGATTGATTTTTCACCCATGTAATACTGTTGTTTTTTATATTATTTAATGATGAGTATCTATTTATCAAAATATTTGTTTTACCATAATATTTATATTTAAGATTTGCCTTTTCTAAATAATCAAAAATTCTTTTCAATTCTATATTCATAATTAAAACTCACCTTCATTAATGATTTCATCTAAATCCCTGATATTATCCTTTAAAGAATAATACCTTTCTATTTTAGCTTTATCAATAAATTTCACTAATTTTTCATTTATTGTCTCATTCTCATCTGAATACCAAAATGAATGTGTTAAGATATGAAGCTTATCATATTGTTCACTTTCTATTATTCCTAAAATATCTTCCCTCCAATGCATACGTGAATCTGATAAATATTTAAAATCCGATAGAAATTTCTTTGAATATGAATTTATTATTCCCTCAAATTGAATATCATTTTCTAATATCCATTTAGATGGCCTATGCATTGAAACTACCTTTATTTCTTTATCAATTGCATTACCTAATATATCACTTTCTCTTTTAACCCAATATTCTAATTCTTTAGCATTAGGTATTTCATATCTCTTCTCATCAAAATGTAATCCTATATGATGACCTAATTTCATTATTTCTTTCAATATGTCATTGGATTCTTTGGAAAAAACATTGTAAAAGTCAGTAGATAATAAAACAAAAAAGGTAGATGTAATGTTGTTTTCATATTCTAATCTTGCAATTTCAAGAGCCTTATTCAAAGAATTATCTATATCATGTCTAAATATCACAGGTTTATCATATTCATCACAACTCAAGTAATCACAAAATTTATAATTCTTTTCTTTTAACAAACTAATTAATTTTAAATAACCATCATAGGTAAACTCCATCTAAAATCCTCCAATACTATAACAACTCTATATTTTCTCTATTCTTAACACCTTTCATAGCATTTTTTGTATCAAATATAAATTTAGAATTGGCTTGTACAAAATCATAGTCAATAGTTGTATGTGCTGTTGTGATTACTACTAAATCAGCACTTTGTAGTATTTTTTCGTTGAGTTCTTTTAAACCATCTTTTGTTTTGCCTTTGAATTTATATGTGGATACAAATGGATCATAAAAATCTACTATAGATCCTTCTTTTTCAAAGTTCTCTATGACCCTTAAAGCAGGACTCTCCCTATAGTCATCTATATCTTGTTTATAGGCCACTCCTAATATCAATATCTTTGAGCCATTTAAAGATTTTTTAAATCGATTTAATATCTTTGACGCTCTTTCCACAACATAATAAGGCATACTGTCATTTATTATTCCTGATGTTTCTATCAACTTTGTATGATAGTCATATTCTCTTGCTTTCCATGCTAAATAGTATGGATCAAGAGGTATACAATGGCCTCCTAGCCCTGGACCTGGATAGAAAGCTTGAAATCCATAAGGTTTAGTTTTAGCCGCATCTATTACCTCCCAAACACTTATCCCCATCTTTTCACATATCATTGCCATTTCATTGGCTAGTCCAATATTTATATTCCTATATGTATTTTCAAGTATCTTTTCCATTTCAGCTACTTTAGGTGATGATACTTCATGTACGCATCCATCTAATACCGATCTATACATTGCTGCTGCAACTTCTGTAGAATCCTTTCCTACTCCACCTACTACCTTTGGAGTATTCTTTGTTTTATATAGCTTATTTCCTGGATCTACTCTTTCAGGAGAATATGCTAGAAAGAAATCTTCTCCACATTTCAATCCTGAGCCTTCTTCTAGAATTGGAAGAATAAGTTCTTCTGTAGTTCCAGGATATGTGGTGCTTTCTAGTACTACAACAGAACCCCTCTTTAAATGTTTTGATACTTCTATAGTTGAAGATTTTACATAACTAATATCAGGTTGTTGATACTGATCTAGTGGAGTAGGTACACATATAGCTATGAAATCTGCATCTTTCACTATTGAAAAATCAGTTGTTGCAGATAACAAGCCTTTTTTAACTAGCTCTTCTAGTTCAGCATTTACTACATCACCAATATAGTTGTGTCCTTCATTGACCATTTTTACTTTTGATTCTTGAATATCAAATCCTACTGTTCTATATCCAGCTTTAGCTTTTTCAACAGCTAAAGGTAGTCCAACATAGCCTAGTCCTATAACAGCAACTTCAGCTGATTTGTTATGAATTTTTTCTAATAGATTGTTTTTCATTTCATTTTTATTCTCCATAATTCACTACTCCCTTGGACTTAGATTTTCATTTATAACTTCATATTCTTTTTTACAAGAACTGCATATGTACTTATCATCTATCTTTTCTAATCTATTTCCACACTTACATACATAACCTATAGTCCTAGCTGGACTTCCTACTACCAATGCATAATCTGGTACATCTTTAGTCACTACAGCTCCTGCTCCAACAAATGCATACTTTCCTATATCATGACCACAAACTATAGTAGCATTTGCTCCTATAGACGCACCCTTTTTTACTACAGTTTTTCTATATTCATTCTTTCTTTCAATAAAACTTCTAGGATTGATTACATTCGTGAATACACAAGAAGGCCCCAAAAATACATCATCTTCACATATTACTCCAGTATATACAGATACATTATTCTGTATTTTTACATTGTTCCCTATGATGACATCAGGTGATATGACTACATTTTGTCCTATATTGCAATTCTTACCTATAACCGTATTCTTCATTATATGTGAAAAATGCCATATTTTTGTTCCTTCGCCTATTTGACAAGGCTCATCTATATAACTTGACTCATGTACAAAGTAATTTTTTTCATCCATTCTACTCACCAAACTTCTTTAAATTTTCAACTATATACTCTTTTTCTTCATCTGTCAGTTCAGCAAACATTGGTATTGCAAAGGTTCTTTTTGAAAGATATTCTGCATTTGGAAGAGAACCTTCTTTATATCCCAAGTTTATGTAAGCTTTCTGAAGATGTATTGGTACTGGATAGTATATACCAGTTGCTATTCCATTTTTCTTTAAAAATTCTACTAGTTCTTCTCTTTTTTCTGATTGCAATATATACATATGGTATATATGTTTTACATAATCATCTTCATGGGGAGTCACTAATCCTGTATTAGATAGTTGTTGATTATAGAATTTAGCATTTTCTCTTCTCTTTTCATTCCATCCATCAAGTAATGGAAGTTTGATTCTCAATATAGCTGCTTGTACTTCATCGAGTCTTGAATTGTGTCCGATTAGATAATTGTAGTATTTTAATGGATTGTAAACTGTATTGTCTGTAGCTCTATCTTCTTCTACTTCTTCAACTATATTGTTCAAAAGATTGTAAGCTTTCTTGCCATTTTCTCCGCTACCATGTGCTTTTAAAGCCCTACATATAGTCGCTAATTCATCATCATTTGTAACTATCATTCCTCCATCTCCAGCACAGCCTAAATTTTTGGTTGGAAAGAATGAGAAACAAGCTATATCTCCTAATGTTCCCGTTTTTCTACCTCTGTACTCTGCTCCAACTGCTTGACATGCATCTTCTATTACTTTTAAATTGTATTTTTTAGCTATTTCATTTATTTCATCCATATCTGCAGCTTGTCCAAAAATATGTACTGGCATGATTGCTTTTGTTCTTGAAGTAATTTTTTCTTCTATT
>JAKPAR010000081.1 GCA_029779375.1 Bacillota bacterium
GATACTTGTGAGTTTTGTTTCATATGGAAAATAAATTTTGATTTTATATGTAATTTATACGTATATTAGCAGTATAATTTACAGGAAATGATTACTACTAAAAATAGAAAAGAAGTCTCATTAGATGCTCAAACTCTAGCTATCTTACAAATACAAGCAGATAGAGATGGTAGGAAGCTTAAGAATTACATGGAACAAATTCTAAAGGAAAAAGCCAATGAATTTGAGCTAACAGAAGAGTATAAAGCACTTATGGATGATATGTTAGAAAAGCATAATAAAGGCAAAGTATCTTATACTTCTTGGGATGATTTTAAGGCTGAAATATCTAGATAATGAAATATCAAATTATTATTTCAGATGAAGCCAAACTAGATATAAGAGAAGCAAAAGATTACTACAATAAAATAGATGAAAAACTAGCAAAAAGATGTATTTCTGATATTATCAAAACAATAGATAAATTGGCTGAAAATCCTATTCATCATCAAGTAAGATACAGAGATATTAGGATTGCATTTGCTCCCTCCTTTCCTTATGGAGTTCACTTTTTGGTAGATAAAACCAAAATTTACATTTTAAGAGTTTTCCATACGAAGAGATTTTTCAAATAAAAGTGCAACTTTTTGTAGGCTCTATATATGGTTTTACCAATATTTGCACTTTTGTAGTTCTATAATCTAGGTGCTTAATCTTACTATTATCTAGAATAATAATCATAGGCAAAAGTGTCCATTTTGTGCATACAACATATATACTCCAACACAAACTGGACATTTCTACCAAATTGAAAAATAAAAATCTACCTACCTTTCTAAAATCCTGATATGGACTTTAAATTAGTAGATAGATTTTAAGTTTTTAGATTACAAAAAGGCTTCTTCTAATTGTTTTGCCAATTTTTCCTCTTCAGATTCCACATCATCAGGAAGATACATATACCTGTGCTCCAAAGAAACCACTTCTCCTGTTTCACGAATGGTGTATTGGTAGGGCTCTGTTTTGATTTTGGAAATCTTGCCTGGAAATTCTGTTCCAATCAAGCCTTTGCAAGTAACTTCATCAAAGGTTGTAGAAATTGTTGCCTTCTTGGCTGTTGCATAATATTGATTGGTGGTTTTGGATTTAATCATTTCAATCCCTCCCTGTACCTCAAGAAGATAAAAATCTGTTCCATCTTCTCTCTGTCTTTTTTTGTAACTGATAATTCGTACCATTGTTTTTGATTTTTGAGTTAGAAAAACCTTGCAAAGAATAAACACACTTCTACAAACCAAATTTTACTATCAACTAAAATTTAATCTGCCTGAAATTTTCAAATTCTTATAAAAGGTGGCGGGGCATTTCCCTTCCCAAAATAGGTGAC
>JAKPAR010000087.1 GCA_029779375.1 Bacillota bacterium
GAATAGGGGAATATCTAAAGGCTTGGTATCTCATGCTGTCAATCTACTTAAAGATAAGAATCTAATTGGCACAGAGGAAAATTTGGAAGATGGGAGGTCAGTATATCTTAAAATCATAAATGAAGAAGATGGTGTAGTTAAAAAGGTAAAAGAGGCAAATGAAGGATTCAAAAACCAATTGATTAAGGGAATGACTTTAGAAGATTTGAATTTGTTTGTAAAAGTAAATAACAAGATGTTAAACAATGTAAAGGATATAGAAATAGGATAAGGGGCGATTGTAGAAATGTCAGATAAAAATAGATTAGGAACAGAAGATGTAAAAAAGTTGTTGTTTTCATTAGCAATACCAGCTATTATAGGGCAGCTAGTGAGTTTACTCTACAATATGGTAGATAGAATGTATATAGGTCATATCAAAGGAATAGGCGGAGAGGCTTTAACTGGCGTAGGAGTTACAGCTCCACTTTTGATTATAATTTCAGCTTTTTCTGTATTGATAGGCATTGGAGGAGCACCAAGGGCTTCTATTAAGATGGGCGAAAAAGATTATGAAGGTGCAGAGAAAATTATGGGAAATTGTTTTGTGTCTTTAATTGGGATATCGATTGTATTGACAATATTGTTTTTGTTGTTTAATGAAAAGCTATTGATTTGGTTTGGGGCAAGTGAAAAGACTTTGCCTTATGCACTGGAATATATAGAGATATATACTTTGGGAACAATATTTGTTCAATTGGCAGTTGGAATGAATCCCTTTATAAGTTCTCAAGGTTTTGCAAAAATAAGTATGATTACAGTTTCTAGAGGGGCTATTATAAATATAGTACTGGATCCTATTTTTATATATGGATTTAAAATGAATGTAAAAGGAGCGGCATTGGCAACAATTATATCTCAGGCAGTATCAGCTATTTGGGTGATAAGATTTTTAAGAGGAGATAAAACTATTTTAAAGCTAAAAAAGAAAAATTTTAAAATAGATATGAATATAATGAAACCAGTATTGTTGTTGGGCTTATCTCCTTTTGTAATGCAGATAACAGAGAGTTTTATCATTATAGCATTTAACTCTAGTTTACAAAAATATGGTGGAGATGTAGCAGTGGGTGCAATGACAATATTGTCTGCGGCTATGCAATTTACATTTTTGCCACTTTCGGGATTGACTCAAGGAGCACAGCCAATCATAAGCTATAACTATGGTGCGAAGAATAAAGATAGAATGAGAGATACTTTTAAATATTTGATTATTTCAACAGCAAGTTATAGTGTATTGTTTTGGCTATTAATGATGATAATGCCACAATTCTTTTCGAAGTTATTTACAAATAATAAGGCTATAATAGATATGGCTACATCAGGGCTTAGGATATATATGGGAGGAGTTTTTGCAATGGGAGTACAAATAGCTTGCCAACAGACTTTTATTGCTATGGGAAATGCTAGGACGTCTTTATTTTTAGCACTACTTAGAAAGGTATTTTTATTGATTCCTCTTATACTCATATTGCCGAAATTTTTATCTAATAAGGTTTTTGCAGTATTTTTGGCAGAACCTATATCAGATATAATAGCTGCAACAGTGACGGGAATATTGTTTTATAGAGACTTTAGTTCAACTTTGAGAAGTATGCCAGATTCCTTTTAATTGGAGAGGGTGGCAAACAAAACGGCCCCTTGCCACCAAAATTTTTTTAACATAATTTGTCCTCTTCTGGAATAAAGATATAGATATAAATTTATTTTGGTGGAGGGGGACAAATGAAAAAATTTGTGATTCTTTTAATAGTTTGTATTGCTGTTTTGGGAATTGTTTTTTTGCCTAAATATTTAGATGAAGGAAATAGAAATGTGAAATTTAAAGTTCTTGAAAATGATGAGGTTCCTAAAAAACTTGTAGATGTTCTTCCAAATTATTTGGCAGTTGAAAGAGCTCTTGGATGTAAAGTGGATGGAGAAGTGTTTGTAGTAGTGACAAGAGGAGAAAAAAAGACGGAAGGGTATTCAGTCACTATAGACAAAATTGAAAAGGTTAAAGGAGAAGATGGTGAATTTGATATAATTGTCCATGCACTTTTTAAAGATCCAAAGCCAGATGAGATGGTTGAACAGAGAATTATATATCCCTTTGTTGTTGTGAAAACTGATTTAGATGAACTTCCAAAGAATATTGAGTTGGAAACTCAATACATTGAGTAAAAAAAGGCATATAGATATATGCCTTTTAAATTTCCAAAAATTACAGGGAGGAACTTTAAGATTTATGTAGAAGTATTATATGATAAATAGAAAAAAGTCAAAAGTTGGAGGGGAAAATACTTATGAAGAAGATAAAGGAAAAAGTTTGCATAGGTCTGATAGTTTCAACGGTGGGAATAAGTTCAACTTCATTTGCAGCGCCCTATACAGTTAAATCAGGAGATTCTTTTTGGAAGATAAGCAATCAATTCAATGTGAGTTTGGAAAGCCTATTAAAGTCCAACAATGCCAATGACAAAACAGTTATTTATCCTGGACAAGTATTAGAAATTCCAAATGGAAAGAAAACGATTGTTACGACTACAAATAGAAGTACGACAAGTAGAGAAATACCTAAAATTATAGTACATACAGTTGAATCAGGAGAGAATTTATGGATAATAAGTCAAAAATACAATGTATCTATGGATCAAATAATAAATGCCAATGAAAATTTAAGTGAGAATACAGTTTTAAATATTGGGCAAGAGCTTATAATACCAAAATCTCCAGATTATACTCAAGTGGACAAGCCTATAGATGAAAATTGTGGAGAATATTTGGATTGGTTCAGTGAAGTGGATAAAGGTATTCTTCCTATAGGAACTGTGTTTAAA
>JAKPAR010000090.1 GCA_029779375.1 Bacillota bacterium
ATTCCTCAAATTCATAAGGAGTTCCACTTTCTTTAAAATCCACAATTGCCACATTTGGCCTACTAATTGCCTTGTTATATTTCTTAAATATGTCTATACTTTCGTCCACCCATTTATATATAAGCTCAAAATATTCTATATCATATTTTTCCCTCATTTTTTTTATTGCTTTTGATTGTAATAGTATTCTTGCCAGTGTATTGTCTTCATTCATAGCTGAAGAACCATCTGTATTAAACTCACAAAATTTAAAATCATCATTTCCACCATAGAAAATGTCAAATCTTCCTATGGGAACATTTATATCATATCCTTGATCTACAAGTATTAGTTCTTCCAACAATTTAGAATATCCAAACTTTTTTCTATACTCGGGAGATTCTATATACTTTTGGGTTACTTTATTTGTTATGGAAATAAGAATTCTTCCTATCTCATTGAATCTTTCAACATCAGATTGTGTATAAAATATAGGCTCATATAAAAATGGCACTGGCTCACCCTTATATATAGCTGTTGAATTGGCAACAGCTTCTATAGCCTTTTCATAATCATCATAGTATTTATCAACATCTCTCTTAATTATATCTATATACTCATCAGTTAATTTCTTCATGTCCATTATTTTTCACCTCAATTAAATTATTCAAAATACACCAATCCAATGCTTTCTTTTTACCTAAATAAGCTCTTTTCTCAGTTTTCCCTCTTGGAGTCATCTTTTCATTAAACATTTCTTCCAATGGCAAAATATACTTTAATTCATCTTCTTTTAATCCACTTTTAGAAATCTCTATAAGCCTTTTACCTATTTCATATACAGTTTCATCTCTTAACTTCCCATAAAGTCCCTTTTCAACAATATCCTTTTTAGCCTTATTTATATCTTCTATACTTATATCGTCAACATATTCATATATTTTACTTAAATTTTCCTCATCATATATAATTCCCTTCCATAATGCAACTGCTGAAAAATTCAATGGATATGGCACTCCATCCATCATCCTTATTTCTATATACTTCTTTGCTCTTACATCTGGAAAAAACATAGTTAGAATATGTTCCAATTCCTGTATAGAATATTTATCTGGATCAAATATATCTTTGGTAAGTTTATCTTTAGTGAAATAAACCTCTTTTCCATTATCAATAAATATTGGAGGTCTATTTAATATATACTCTGCATATTTCTCATATCCAAATGACTTATCCAATGCGGCATCTACAACTCCGCATCTATCTTTATCACAATTTTCCCATATATATGATCTTAAGCTAAATTTATTCCATACCCTACCTTCAAAATAATAAGCATTGTCAAACATAGCATATATAACTGGAGAAATCCCACTAGCTACTTTAAACTTTTTCACAAAATCTTCTTCACTACTATAATCAACAGACAATTGTAGTGAAGCTGTTCCTTTCATCATATTGTGAGCATGAGTTCCCTTGTCTTTAAAATATTCATACATATACGAATATCTCTTTTTAGGTATAATTTTTATATCAGAAATACTGCTTTCTGGTTGATAACCAGTAGTTATTAATGCTTGATTTTTTCTATCAAGAATAGGAAGCACTTCATTTAAAAAATTAAAATACTCTCTTTCCAAATCAAAAATATGCTTTTCTGGTCTTATGCTTAATTCAAACTGGCTACCTGGTTCAAGGGTAATAGTCGTGCCATTCTTTTTAAGTCCAAGGATATTGTCCCCTTCATAAATTCCCTCCCAACCATTTTGCAACATTTGCTCTAATGTATCTGATGTACCTTTTTCTTCATAATAAGAAATAGTTCTAAAGCTATCTTTATCTATAATGAAATGCTCAATCTCCAATCCCATTTTGAAATCTTTAATTTCCTTTTCATTGTCCTCAAAATATTTCGCAATCTCTTTTACTTGTCTTTCATAATCCATCTAAATCATCTCACTTTCAATAAACTAATATTATATATACCCATAAAATTAGATAAAAAAAGTATAATTTCCTCCCATAAAAAAACAATAGTCTTAAAGGTAAACTATTGTTTTTTATTATACTATATAATTTGTAATGAGTACTTCAACTGTGGAGTTTTTATCCCTGTTTTTAGTTTGATAATTGGAATTTGAATAGTCATTGTTTAAGTAGTGAACTATATACTTATCTTTATTTAAAATAGTCCAATTGTATAAAATTTCATTTTTTCTTCCCTTACTCTCCATGACATTGGAGAGGGCAAACCTTATACCTTTTGAATCCAATCCATCTAAAAACTTAAGCAAATTTTTTTCATGTTCCTCATTCCATCCACCTTGCTCATTGTAACTTGCAGTAGTTATTAAATAAGGGGGATCTGCATAGACAAAGCTTAAATTTTCAATTTCCTCCACTCTGATATTTGAAAAATCTTCTACAATAAATTCATAATTGTTTTCATGAATTCTATCAATAAATTCAATGAGCTTTTTTCTCATTTTAGCATTAAAATCTCTTTTCCCAACAGGCAAATTAAATTCACCATTTTTGTTGAATCTAATTTGATTGTTGAAACTAAATACTATCAATACATAAAAAATCATATCATAATAAAAACTATCTTCCATTCTTTTGTTGTATATCTCCCTCAAATACATATATTTTCCCTTGTTGTATTTTCCAAGTCCGACACTACTAATAGTACCATAATAGCTATATCCATGCTTTGATGAATTCGACAATTCAAATTCATCTATTATACTATCAATTTCATTTAGAATTTCATCTTTTTCATGCTCTTTAAAGGCATTTAAAAGCCTTATGAGACTTACCTCTTTGTCAACAAATTTCACATTTTTGCAATCTACATTTATTCCCACATTACATCCACCACAAAAAAGATCCATCATGCTATCTATTTTTTCTGGAAACAGTGGTTTTATCTGATCCAACAATTTATACTTTCCACCAGTATAATTTAGCGGTGAAGCTACAGTATTAAAGGTTTTACATAAAAACAATCTCTCTTTATGATTATCAATTCTAGATTTCCCTGCAGTAAAAGCACCATAGTCCATTTCAAATATTTGAACTTCTCCTCTTTTTCTTAAAATAGAAAGTATTTCTCTATCGGTAATCCTAGCATTTGACCTATCATGGCCTTTACTCCCCATATTGCTATAGGATACAAGAATATATTTAGCATCTAAATTCTCAATTAGATCTTTAAAAACTTGAGGAGCTCTCCTTGTACAGTAGCTACTCTTTATATCTTTTCGATTCATCTTTTTAGCCACACCAAAAACTTCAGGTTTTTCCCATCTTGCAACATTTTCTAAAAGATGATAGGCATCTGAATACTGTCTGGAATTGTAAGGAGGATCAATATAGGCTATATCAGCTTTCACAACTCTTACAAGTTCATTGGAATCTGTATTGTAGATTTGATTTTTACCCATATTTTCTTTTATATTGGGAAATTTAAGTACTAATTCATCATTATATTCTTTTGTTTTCCTATAGGCATCATAATGCCCACAAGTACTTGCAATTCTATCCATAGCATATATAAGGGAAGATATGAGTATGTATTCTTCTCTTTTATTTATCTCTCCATTTTTAGCTAAAATATCAATTTCTTCTCTTATATATCCAATCTTTTTGGAAGTTTCATGACTAAAATACTTTCCTCCAAAATTTATAGACATATAATTTTCTTCTTTTATGCTAGAAATATTGTTCCATTTGTCTATAATTTTCATAAGCTTTTCTTTGTCAAACTCATCATCGCTAAAAAAAGCATAATGGATGACATAATTGCTATACAATAAATCATTAGTTATCAAATTAAATTCCCTAAAAGCATCAGCCACTACTCCAGTACCACTAAAAACATCGAAAAAAGAACTACAATCTTCACAATTGTCCTCCACAACTTTTTTTATAAAGGGAATAAGCTTGTACTTATTTCCCAAATATCTTCTGTTTTTCAAATCAAAATATTCCATTCTCAATTCCATCACCCTTTTTGCTTTACCGTTGTTCTCATTATACCTAAAGTCAAATAGCTAGTAAAGTGCAGTTTCCCTTCACAAAAAAGTAAAGGCCCTATAAGACCTGTCCCTGTCAAGCCTCCATATACCCATATCTTCTTACTACGAAATTATCTATCATTGTAGTAAATGAAAGTCCTATTACATGGTGTTTTCAATAAAATATGGGTATTATTATAAGGGAAAGGAGTGTGTATATATGAATAAACTATTTTCACATATTGATATTAAAAATCTTGAATTAAAAAATCGTATTGTAATGGCTCCTATGTGTATGGTCATGGCTGATGAAAATGGATATGCCAAAGACTGGCATGAAATTCACTATGCTACTCGTGCCATAGGAGGCACTGGGCTTATAATTTTAGAGGCAACAGCTGTGGAAAGCAGAGGCAGAATAAAAGATGGAGATTTAGGAATTTGGGATGATTCTCATATAGAAGGACTATCAAAAATAGTAAATAGCTGCAAAGCCCTTGGTGCAAAAGTTGGAATTCAACTGGCTCATGCTGGAAGAAAATGCACAGTAAAATCCGAAAAAATTATTGCTCCATCTCCTATAGCCTTTGACGATAGCTACCCTACTCCAGAAGAAATGACCAAAGACGATATAAAAGCTGTCATAAATTCCTTTAAAGAAGGGGCCAGAAGAGCTAATGAAGCTGGTTTTGATGCTATTGAAATACATGGAGCTCATGGGTATTTGATAAATGAATTTTTATCTCCTCTTGCCAATAAAAGAAAAGATGAATATGGAGGCTCTCTAGAAAACAGGACCAGATTCTTAATGGAAATAATAAAAGAAGTCAAAACTGTATGGCCTGAAAACAAAGCTATAATATTGAGGGTTTCTGCTGAAGAATATGTAGAAGCCGGAAATCATCCCGAAGATTTAGTGAACATCATAAATTTAATAAAAGATGAAGGTATAGATATAATAAATGTAAGCTCTGGAGGAGTAGTTTCTGCTGATATTGATATATATCCTGGATATCAAATACCTTTTGCAGAGACAATCAAAAGAGGAACTAAACTACCAGTTATAGCTGGAGGACTGATTACAGAACCAGAAATGGCTGAAGAAATTCTTAAAAACAATAGGGCAGATTTCATATTCTTAGGAAGAGAATTGTTGAGAAATCCTTATTGGCCTCTAGAAGCCGCCAAAAAACTAAATCAAGACATAGAATGGCCTTATCCTTACATAAGGGCT
>JAKPAR010000095.1 GCA_029779375.1 Bacillota bacterium
TCATCAGGTTCTGTTAATTCTGGGTATTTACCATTATCCCAATTAAAATTACCTCCATCTACTATTACTCCCCCTACATTATTAGCATGACCATCTATATATTTAGTGGCTGAATGTACTACAATATTTGCTCCATATTTAAAAGGCTGACATAAATAAGGTGTAGGAAAAGTATTATCAACAATTAATGGTACATCTAGTTTTTTTGCAATAGTTGAATACTTTTCAAAATCAAGCACGTTTAATGCAGGATTTCCTATAGTTTCTGTATAAACAGCTCTTGTGTTAGGTTTTGCATAAGAAAGTATTTCCTCTATATCTAAATTAGGCTCTACAAAGGTAACTTCTATCCCGTATTTTTTTAAAGTTGTAGATAAAAGAGTATGAGTACCACCATACAATGTAGATGTAGCAAGTATATGTTGTCCTTTAGTGCATATATTAAGTATTGCAATAGTTATAGCTGCTTGACCTGATGAAGTAGCTAATCCCCCTACTCCACCTTCTAATTGGTTTATTTTTTCTTCAAAAACTGCTACTGTAGGATTGCTAATCCTAGAATACATATGTCCTTCTTCCTTTAAATCAAAAATATCTGCTAATCTACCTGGATCATCATACTTGTATGTAGTGCTTTGATAAATAGGAAGCACTCGTGGTTCTCCTGCTTTTGGATTATATCCTCCTTGTACACATATTGTTGCTTTTTTCCAATTTCTTTTCATTTTCATATCCCCTTTCTAAAAAATAAAAAACACTTCTAAGAAATAAGAAGTGTTTACAATATAAAACAAATCTTCTTATCTCTCAGCTTATAGCTGCAGGATTTAGCACATCACCAGTATATACTGGCTGTTGCTGGGCTTCATTGGGCCAGTCCCTCCACCTCTCTTGATAAGAACTAAAAAAATCCTCCCTAACATCTTAGGAAGGATTTTATCTCAATATCCAACTTATCGATGTTAGCAGAACCACCTTGTTAAAAACAACAGGTTGGTGTAGGATCAACGAGCTAACTCTCTCCCCTAACTCTGGATAAGAACATATTTAATTTTCAAATGTATTAAATAGTATACTATCATCAAGTATAAAATATGTCAACAATTTTTGTGAAATATTTTCCTCTTAGCATTTGTATAGCTTT
>JAKPAR010000114.1 GCA_029779375.1 Bacillota bacterium
TATACTCATGAAAAATATAGAAGATGAAAATGAAGTAGTAGAATTTGCAAAACAAGTTTTAGATAAAATGAGTCAACCTTTTTTAATGAACAGATATAAACATTTCTTAACGGCTAGTGTAGGGGTCAGTATTTATCCAGAAGGGGGAAAAGATCTTACAACATTAGTTAAAAATGCAGATATGGCTATGTATAGGGCTAAAAAAGGTGGAGGAAATAATTTTTATGTTTACAACAAAGAATTGAGTGATATTGAGATAAACAAAGTAAAAACTATAAGTCAGTTAAGAAGAGCAGTAGAAAGAAATGAATTTGAATTGTATTATCAACCAAAAATTGATATGAATTTAGGAAAAGTTCATGGTATGGAAGCCTTAATTAGATGGAATAATCCTGATGAAGGACTTATAGGGCCAAATAAGTTCATACCTATAGCAGAAGAAATGGGACTTATACTACCTATAGGTGAATGGGTATTGAGAGAAGCATGTAGACAAAATAAAGCATGGATGGACAAAGGGTATAAGCCTATAAGGGTTTCAGTAAATATTTCTGGGGTACAGTTTCAACAGAAAGATTTTGTTGATATTGTTGAGAATATATTGGAAAGTACTGGACTTGAATCTCAATATTTAGAACTTGAGATTACAGAAAGCATAGCAATGACTGATATAAAATATACTATTGAAGTTCTTAAAAAAATGAAAAGTTTAGGTGTATATATATCTATAGATGATTTTGGCACAGGATATTCAAGTTTTAGCTATTTAAAAGAGATGAGTGTTGATGAATTGAAAATTGACAGAACTTTTATCATGGATGTAAATACCAATACTAAAAACATGTCAATTGTGAAAGCTATAATACATTTAGCTCATGAGTTAAATTTACAAGTTACAGCTGAAGGTGCAGAAACTATAGAACATATACAGTTTTTGAAGGAAAACAATTGTGACAAGGTTCAAGGATATTTTTATAGTAAACCTGTCTCCTCAAAGGGATTTGAAAAATTTCTTAAATAAAAAACATTTCTATAAATTAAATATTTAACGAATATTTGATATAATATAAATATATAATAAAAAACTTTCTACATACATAAGGAGGAAGAAACATGGAAATAAATACAGAGTTTATTTTAGAAACTATGAAAAAATATCTTCAAATTCCTAGTCCAGGAGGGTATACAAGAGAGGCTACTCTAGAAGTAAAAAAAGATTTTGA
>JAKPAR010000121.1 GCA_029779375.1 Bacillota bacterium
TTCATGTCTCCTTCTTTTATATATCCTTTTTTCCTCATCCATTCAGAAATGATAAAAGAAATAATTCCAGGTAATATAAAATGCAACAATAAAATATATATAAATACTCTTGGACTAGAACCCATAGTATCTATAGTTGCAAACTGTCCAACCAGTCCGCTAGTTCCCATACCTGCCCCAACAGGATTTCCTTCCATTTTAAATATAGTAGTAGAAATAGGTCCAAGTATTGCTGAAGTAGCTACTGCTGGAATCCAAATCTTTGGATTTCTAATGGTATTAGGAATCTGTAACATAGAAGTACCTATCCCTTGAGCTATAAATCCACCAAAGCCATTGTCTCTATAAGAAGCTACAGCAAAACCTATCATGTGAGCAGCACATCCTACAGTACTAGCTCCTGCAGCTAGTCCACTAAGTCCTAATGATATAGCTATTGCAGCACTACTTATAGGAAGTGTAAGTGCAATTCCCATAAGAACAGATACTAGTATTCCCATAGGTATTGGTTTTAATTCTGTAGCCAAATTTATCATATTCCCTATAAGTGCCATAAGTCCACTAACTGCAGGTGCAATATAATGTCCTACTAAACCGCCTACTATTATTGTTCCAAGTGGAACCAATACTATGTCTACTTTTGTCTTTCCTTGCACAAGTTTAGAGAATTCTGCACCAAGTAGAGAAGCAACAAAAGCTCCTACTGGCTCACCAATTTTAATCATCGTATTTCCACCATCAAAATATATAGTTCCTGCACCAATAGCTCCTGTCACTATGGATGCAAAAATACCCAATGGAGATGCTCCTAAACTATAAGCAACACCAGCTCCTATAGCTGGTCCCATCATATATTGAGCAAATTGACCAAATTCAACTATAACTTGAATTTTAAAAAGAGTTCCTATTTGTTTAATAATAAGTCCGATAATTAAAGAAGAAAATAGACCTAAGGCCATTCCATTGAAAACTTTTATGAAATATTCTTTAACATTGCTTCCCTTCATCTCTTTAGTTTCCATTTTAAGCACTCCTTGAATGTATTTACAGTTGTCTTGTCACCTGTATGTACATAAATATACCACTTTATCATTCACTAATCAAGTATTTTTTATTTTTTAATTCTTCTATTATTTTTTCAAAAATTTTTTCATCCTCTATTTCTATGGAATGTATGTGAACTCCATCAGTTAGGGAAGATAAGGGCTCTGCTTTAGTGGCCTTTAAATTTTTCACAAATTCATCCACATCAAGCCTTGAACTAATCATGAGTGGACTTTTTATTTCTCCGTACAAAGGGTGTTCGACAATTACATCCAACACTTTACCTCCTGCGTCTACAATAGTATATAATTCATCTTCAATTTCACTGTACCCTGAATGTTTACATACTATAGTCCTTACTACTTTTCTTTCTTCTTCATTGCCAAATATAATATATCCCTGAGGTGTTGCTACAATATCTAAGCCACTTGCCCTCAATATAGCTATGTCCTGAACTATTACTTGTCTACTAACTCCCATTTTTTTAGCTAACTCTGTTCCCTTAACTGGCTCTTTAGAACTTTTAAGTACATTAAATACTTCTTTTCTTCTTTCTTCTGAATCCATATTATTTTCCCCTTTCCCATCTCAAATCAGGTCCATAAAATTTAAGCGGTATGAACTTTTCAAGTATTCTCGAAAATACCCTATCTGTATATATATCAGATATTTCTTTTGGAGTAAGATTTGTTGAAATAATAGTTTTTTTACCTTCTATAAGTCTAGTATTTATTATATTAAATATTTCTGCATTGGTAAAAGTATTGGCAACTTCTGTTCCCAAATCATCTACAATGAGAAGATCTGTTTTAAACAACAATTCATAATCCATATCATCAAATTCCTTAGTATTTCTCCTAAACCTATGATCTTCTATTATCTCTAATATAGTAAAAGCCGTCTGATACACAACTATTTTATTGTTTTCTAGTAGAGCTTCTGCAATACAATTGCATAAAAAAGTTTTGCCAAGACCTGTTGAACCATAAAATAGCAAATTTTCCCCATTTTTCTCATCAAAATTGTTTATAAAACCTACGGAAATGTCAGAAATATATTTCATATTTTCCCTAGGTGTTAACTTTTCATCCTCAAAGGGTACATCAGGAAAAATACTTATATCAAAAGTCCTAAAGTTTTCTTTTTTAAGTATACTCTCAATATTAGACATTTTATAAGCTCTATTTACTAGGGCTTGCTTTAAGCAACTACATTTTTCTCCATTTTCAAGATAACCTGTATCTTTGCATCTATTACATTCATAGTTTACATTTAAATATTCCATAGGTATATTATTTTCTGTCAAGAGAATAGCCTTTTTCATTTTCAACTTCTCCATTCTCTTTTTTATTTCTTCTACCTTTTTTTCATAGCTTTCAGGATTTTCCAAAATAGCTTTGGAAATAAGAATTCCAGTTTTAGATATTTCCATATCTATTTCCTTTATTTCAGGCACTTTTAAATAGACCTCTTCTTGTCTCATTTTTTGATCATAAAGGGCCTTGTCTCTTCTTTTTTCATATTCACTTAATATTGACTTTAAAACTTCCTTATTCATAGCTATTCTCCTTTAGCCTTAAAGTAGTATTTTTCTCTTTTTTTTCTTGCAATTTCCTCCAATTCATCAGAAGTATATTTTGACGATCTCTGCTCAAAATTGTGAAATCTAGTTTTCACTGGATTACTTGTAACTTTGGTATATTCTCTTTTTTCATTAGGATAAACTCTTTCAGGTTTTTTATCTTTTTCTTCAATTTCTTCTACATTTTTTATGTCTTTAGTATACCAAGAAGACAATATTCCATCTATATAGTTGATACTTGGATTGGAAGTTTTGTTGCTATTCTCACAAGCTTTAAGAACTATGTCTAAGGAAAAGCCATACTCTTCAAACCATTTATCTATAACTTTCATTTGACTTTCTGTAGGAGATTTCTTTCCATAACCTAGGTATTCCATTATTCTCATATATCTATAATACTTTTCATCATTTTTCTTCATTTCTTGTTGCAATGCTTCCACATTGGTTATTCCAGAATCATACCAATTTCTAATTATTCCTTCTACATAATTTATCCTTCTTATGCCCTTTTTCTCTACTGCATAAAAAAATGCTTTAACTATCATATCAGGGTCCATATTGTAATTATTCATCCATTCAAGAACTTTTTTCTTCTCATTTGGAACTAATTGTCTTCTCATAGTGTAATCAATTGAATTGAACATTTTATTTATAGTTGCAATTCTATTGGCTTCTATGAGATCTTCCTCTGAGCAGACATAGCCTTTGGATGCTGCTTCCTCGTGCATGACAAGAGAAATTTTTTTATAATTGTTATTTATGCATAGCTGTTTAAGACTTAAAAATTTAACTTCATAATCATATTCATCTCCATCTTCTTTTGGAATTTTTTCTATTATTCCTTTGTCTTCCCAAAAATCCCATGCATGTAATACATCAGATAGAGGAATGTTTAAATGTCTGGCAATAGTTTCATTATTTACCTCAATATTTGAATCTTTATCATGGGCAAATTTAAACCCAAGAAGATAAACTTTTACATAAGTACCATCTGCCATAGGCATGAAATCATTTATAAATATATTTTCAATAGGAGTATCACCTAAATCAATCTCTGTAGTTTCCAATACAAAGCTCATAGTTTTCACCTGCCTTTATAAAACTTAAATTTTCTAAACAACTATTTGTTTGAACTCTAGCAATAGATTATAGTCTATATAATTCTTTTTTGCCATACCCATCATTATATCTATGGCACTTTTAGGCTTCATACCCTTTCTATAGGGCCTATCTTCAGTCAATGCTTGATATATATCAGCAAGTACAATCACTTGATCTTCTTTAGTTATACTCCTATAGTCTAGTTTTTCAGGATACCCTTTCCCATTTAATTTTTCATGATGATTGCCAGCCCATTCAGCAATATCTTCAATTCCCTCAACTTGTTTAAGTATCAACTTTGTATAATATGGATGAGCTTTGATGATTTGAAATTCTTCTTCTGAAAGTTTTCCTGGCTTTTCAAGAATACTATTTGGAACATTAAGTTTACCTATATCATGAAGATTGGCAGCTATCTCTAATTTTTCGACCATCAATGGATTATATCCTAAATAAGTGGAAAATTTATTGGTTATTTTTGCAATTCCTTGTGAATGTTCATATGTAAAAGGGCTTTTACTGTCAATGAGTATTGAAAAGGCCTGAGAAATTCTTTTCAAATCATAAATATCTACAGTAGTATTTTTATCTGGCTCAATAATATTCAATGCTTCTCTAATATTTTCAAATTTTAAATCAAACCAAAACTTATCCTTTTCTATAATAGAGAGAAAAGCAACACATATCTCTTCATTAAACATTTTATTTTTATAAGTATTTATCCATTCTTTAACTAATTCCAATTCTATTTTTTGTTCCATTTCTTCATGTCTTCTCAAAAAAAACAACTCAAAAAAATCTGCCAAGTGAATAATTTGAGCTGGCAATGGTATATCATCGCCACTTAACCCATATACTCCACTTCCATCCCATTCTTCATGATGATATAGTATATAGTCTATAATATCTGAAGATAGCGGCAGTTTACTAACCACTTTTCCTCCTAGACTACAATGATCTTTTTTCAAAACATCATCAAAATGAATTTCTATTACACTATATCTAGACATTTGTCCTGCCATTCCAATATCGTGTATAAGAGATGCATAATAGGTATTTACAATTTCTTCTTCACTAAAATTCATCTCTTTCGCAATAGTATA
>JAKPAR010000125.1 GCA_029779375.1 Bacillota bacterium
TACTATGTCTATATCTGTGTGGATGTAAGATTTTTGGTTATTTGCCCAAGAGAACAGAGATAGATAGTCTAGAGTTTATTCGAATACTTGGTATAGACATGGGTTCTCAGGATTCTGAAAATATAAAAGTTACAATGCTATATATTACCCATGAGAAAGAGCAGGGAGGACAAAAAGATAGTTCAAACCAAGGGGGGCGAGCTAACATAAGTACAATGGTAGCGGAGGGGAAGAGTTTATCTGATGCAATAAAGAATGCACAACTTAGCAGTAAAAGAAAAATATTTTTAGGGCATGTATTTGGAGTTATAATTGGAGATGAAGCTGCAAAGAATGGATTGGGGAAGTACATAGATTTTATTTCTAGAGGGATAGAACTTCGATTAGATAACAATATATATATTGCAAAAGATATGGATGCAGAAGAACTCATTTTAAAATCCTGCAAATCAGATGAAGAGTTATGTGATATTATTGAGCATTTTAGTAAAGATTATGGAATTACTTCCACATCCGGGAATAAAAAACTTATAGAAATTATGGGAGAGTTGGATAATAAATATGCAGGGATAGTTATTCCTGCAATCAAATTTATGGAGGAAAAGGAAGAAGATTTTCAGGAAGGAAATGGAGAAGAGGCGAGAGAAAAAGTAGTTATAAAATTGGACGGATATGGGGTTTTAAAAGATGGTAAATTGATAAGTTATGCAGATGAGTACTTATCTACAGGGATAAATATATTGAACGATAAATATATGGAAGGAAATATTACTATACAGGATCCATATGGGCAGGATGTAAGTTTAGAAGTTTTTGAGGTAATAGCTGAGAAGAGATATAAATTTAGTAACGGCAATATAGAATCCGTTGCACTTAAGATTATAGTCAACAGCAATCTGGCTGAACAGCATTCTAGAGAAAATATATATACAAAAGAGGGTTTAGAATATCTGTTTGAGCAGCAAGCAGATACAGTGAAGAAAGAGGTATATGATGTGATTGAATTTGCACAGAATAATAATGTGGATGTATTGGGATTTAGTAGGGATATATTTAAAAAACATCCTATAAAGTGGGAAAAAATAGAACCCGAATGGGACAGCATTTTCCCTAATTTGGATATAGATATAAATATAAAGTCAAAAATTGGTAGAACCTATGATATTACCCAACCTAGCGGAGTGGAGGGTATGGAATGATATGATAAGATTTATAACCATAATAGTGACTGTCTACATATTTGATTTAATAGGGTTGATAAGAAGTAAACGCACAAAAGATATTGCTATATTGTCTGTATTTACCCTTTTAATTTCAGCTTTTGGAGTTTTTTATCTATTAGATCCATATAG
>JAKPAR010000141.1 GCA_029779375.1 Bacillota bacterium
TTTATATAATTCATAGTATACTTTTTGTTATCTGCTTCAATAGTCATAATTTTATTTATAAAATCTATTGTAACTTTAATGTCTATATCAAGAAATTTGGTTTCCATCTTTAACACATCTTTTGCTTCATTATCTTCTTTGCAGATATATACAGGTTTTATAGTTTTGTCCTTGTAAACACCTACAGCAACTAACACATTCCCCTCTTTAATTTTTCTATCGTAAATTCCTAAATATTCTAAAGTTTCAGCATCAAGATTTCCGTCATCTTTTCCTACCGCATTGTCGGCAATGATCACTATATCACCAGCTTCAATATTGCCTCTAGAATGGCTTATCTGTTGGCTGTTTAAAATTCCAAATATTTCTTTGGCTTTATTGTTATAGATTTGTATAGTACCATTGTTGTCAATAACTATAAACCCTTCAGACATCATGTCAGTAAACATTTCTAAATAGCCTTCACTATTAAACATAAGACTCACCCTTAATAATATATGGTATTTCTTATTTCTTCAAATCCAAATCCCGGTTTATCTTCCAAGGTTATAGTATATTCATCATAATTTGCTCCACCTATTATTGGATCTTCAGCACACAAATTTGGACCATCTAAATCAAATTTAGTTATGATACTTTTAGCTCCAGCTAGATGACATGCTGCAGTAAGCCCTATCTTGCTTTCCATCATACATCCAAGCATACACTGAACACCATAGGTTTCAGCAAAATTGCATATTTTCAACGCATTGTGAATTCCACCCGTTTTCATCAACTTTATATTCACTAAATCAGCAGCTCTATTTTGAATGATATTTGCTGCATCTAGTGGAGAAAACACACTTTCATCAGCTAATACTGGAATTTCTACATTGTCTGTAACATATTTAAGTCCAGCAATATCACAAGCCTTGACAGGTTGCTCTACTAGTTCAATATAAAGTCCAGCATCCTCCATCATTCTCAAAACCTTTACTGCTTCCTTTGGCGTCCAGCCTTGATTAGCATCTATTCTGATATCCACACTATACCCTATTGCATTTCTTATAGCTTTTAGCCTTTCTAGATCTTTTTTAGAATCCTTCCCTACTTTTACTTTAATGGTTTCATATCCTTTTTCTACAGCTTCTACAGCATCTCTTGCCATTTCTTCTGGTTCATTGACACTTACAGTTATGTCAGTAACCACTTTATTTCGAAATCCTCCCAAAAGCTTAAAAACAGGAGCATTGTAGAGTTGTCCAAACAAATCATATATGGCCATATCCACAGCAGCTTTAGAACTTTCATTATGCACTAATGAATTGTCTATTCTATTCATTATCTCTTCTAAATTTTCAATATCCATACCCATTAATTTAGGTTTGATATGTTTCATAATAGCACATTTAATAGAACCTAAAGTATCTCCCGTAATTACAGGAGTAATGGCCGCTTCGCCATAACCAACATTCCCAGTATCTGTGACAATTTTAACCACTACATTTTCTAATTCATAGACCTCCCTTAGTGCAGTCTTAAAAGGCTTTCTAAGAGGAATATTTATTTTTCCTACTTGTATATCACATATTTTCACAAGAAATCACTCCTTTTCATATGTTAAATAAATTATACCATCATGAAAAAATTGTGCAATGTGATAAAGTGATAAATTATCTAAAAAATACTCAAATTCAATTCCCTTGATAAATCCCTCAATACCCCGTATCCAGCTACAGAATTGCCCCTTTCATCTAGTGCTGGTCCATAGACACCTATCCCCATCCTACGAGGAACTGCTCCCATAATTCCTCCTCCTACTCCACTTTTAGCCGGTATCCCTACTCTTATAGCAAATTCTCCACTAGAATTATACATTCCGCAAGTAACCATGAAGGTTTTTACAATTTTAGCTACATGTTCACTAACTATGTTTTCCCCAGTTTTTAAAATAGTGCCACTATTTGCTAAAAAAAGTCCAATATTAGCTATATCGATACAATCTACTTCAATAGAACATTGTCTAAAATATACATCTAAAGTCTCCTCTACATCTCCTTCTAAAACTCCCATATCTTTCAACAAGTAACCCATAGCTCTATTTTTATTCCCAGTTCTTTTTTCAGACAAATAGACTTCTTCATTTACTTTCAAATTGTCATTAGAAGAAATTTTCCTAAATAAAGATAAAAGTCTTTCAAACCTTTCCTCCGAACTACCACCCTTGATAAGTGAACTAACAGCAATAGCTCCTGCATTGATCATAGGATTTAAAGGTTTTGAAATATCTCCTGTTTCCAGCTTATAAATTGAATTAAATGCATCCCCTGTAGGCTCCATCCCAACTTTGCTGAAAACTTTTTCTTCTCCATTGTCCATTATAGCCAACATAAGAGCCACAGTTTTTGATATACTTTGAATTGTAAATTTTTTATCGTAGTCTCCAGCTGTATATATATTGTTGTTCATATCTATAATACAAACCCCCAAATCTTCTGGATTTGCTTTGCTTAAAGCAGGGATATAATCCGCCACCTTACCTTTTTTAGTTAATTCCTTATTATCTATTATTATTCTTTCAAGTATTTTATTCATAAATATAGCCCCCTTTAATTTGTATATTTAGAATTTAATGTTTTTTAAAAGAACTTCCCCCAATAAATTCTCGCAAAATAGAAGTTGGAGGTATCATGGATTCATCTTCTATATCTTTAAAATAACTTAAAAATTTAAGAAGTCTTTTAGCTTCAGAATAGTATATACTAGTTTTATCTACTTCCTTTAATAGTGGAACTACATATTTTTTAAGTACAGTCAATTCGTATACAAGTGAAGAATCAAACATTGCATCGGCTTCTTCTTGATATGGAAATATATTCTTTTCTTCCCCCGCTCTAACTAATTCCCAAAGTTTAAAAGTTCTTTCTATATCATTCCCTCTAAATTTACTATCTCTAACCATCCTTCTTAAAATTCTAGTATCAGTTGTAGGAATTCTATTGTGTGCATCTATATTTAACTGAGTCAATGCACTTACATAAATTTTATATTTATTTTTTTCCGGTATAGAAGATGTAAGCTTTGGATTTAAAGCATGTAATCCCTCAACTATGATAGGATGGTCTTCATCTACCTTGACTTTAACTCCAGAAGGTTCACTTCTTCCAGTTATAAAATTATATACAGGAAGCTCTACTTCACTTCCCTCTAATAATCTTATGAGATCTCTATTTAACCTCTTGACATCTATAGCTTCCAATGCTTCAAAATCATATTCTCCATATTCATTTTTAGGGGTATCCTCTCTATCAACAAAGTAGTCATCTACGGAAATAGAAATTGGTCTTTTCCCATTTACCTTGAGTTGAACAGCCAATCTTTGAGCAAAAGTTGTCTTTCCCGAAGAAGAAGGACCAGCTATCATTATTAAATTTATACTTTCATCTTTACAAATATCATCAGCAAAACTAGCTATCTTCTTTTCATGAAGTGCTTCTGAAACTCTTACTACTTCATCTATAGAACCGTTTATTATCTTATCATTTAATGATCCCAAATAACCTAAATCTAAAATATTAGCCCAATCTTCTGCTTCTTTAAATACCTTTGCCAATTTTCTTTGCTCAACAAATTCAGGAATTTCTGCTTGACTTTTTTGATTTGGAGACAACAATATGGCTCCTGGATAATAATATTTTAAGTCGAAGTTTTTTATATAACCAGTAGAAGGAGCCACATATCCATAAAAAGTATCTATATGTTCCAATATTTTATATACATGAATCTCATCTTTCTCCACATGAGTATATAATCTAACTTTATCTTCATACCCCTTTTCTTCAAAAATTTTTAATGCATCTATTCTCTTTATTCTTTTTCTTTCTATAGGAATATCTGCTTTAACGATTTCCCACATTCTTTCTTTTATTTTCTCGATTTCCGAAAAACTAATCGTTATTTTATTGCTTAATTCTGTATAAAATCCTTCTCCAAGAGAATGCTCAATGTTTGCATTATATCCAGGAAATATCTCTTCACAGGCAGTTACATATATAAGACCCAAAGTTCTTGTATATATTCTATGTCCATCAATATCTGTTATGTCAATAAATTTTATCTTTTCTCCATCTTTAGCCACAGTTTTTAAATGAAAAACTTCATTTTCAATTTTAGCTCCCAAATATTTCTTGTAGTCATTTTTATAAACCAAATTTGAAATATCTTCTAATGTTGAACCTTCATCTATGGAAATCTCTCCAATATTTTCTACAAAAACTTTTATTTTTCCCAATTCTAATCCCTCCAAATTTAAATCTCAAAATCTATATAGTATATATATTATATATTATTCCAAAAAAATAAACTATAGAGTAAATTTTCTCTATAGTTTATTTTTTTACATATTGGGTCTACTGGGTTCAGATATACTTGATAATGCATTTCCTGCTTCATCAGTCAATCTATCTCTCACCGCCACATCCCCTATGGCAACAATTCCTACAAGAATACCATTTTCTACCACTGGAATACGTCTTATTTGATGCTCTGACATAAGTCTTGTAGCTTCAGTTACATCAGTATCTGGTGAAACTGTCACTGGACTTACGGTCATGACATCCTTTGCCATAGCTTGAGACTGTAATCCTTGGGACAATCCCCTCACCACTATATCTCTATCAGTAACAATACCCAAAAGCCTATTGCCACTATCACAAATTGGTATGCTTCCAACATTTAAACTTTTCATCTGATTTGATACTTCTTCCAATGTAGCACTTTGATTTGCACACTGAACATTAGTAGTCATTATATCTTTAACTTTCAAATTACCACCATCCTTTTTGTTTGATAATAAACCACTATTAGGATGTGCAGTTTTATATTTTTTAGTACTATAAATTTAAAACCAATCTCTTTCAATCTTTTCAAGAATAGGTGGAAGTTCAGCTACAAATTCCTTCCCATTTAAATAATCTAAATATATAAGTCCATTCATAGCTATTTTGTATGCATGCAAAAATTGACTATTTAGATTATATTTTTCTCTAAAATTTTTGTTTATGTTTGCATCTCCATATTTCACATCACCTACAATTGGATGACCTATATGAGATAAATGTGCTCTTATCTGATGAGTTCTCCCCGTTATAAGATCTATTTCTAGCAATGAAAATTCATTGCTTTTTTTGAGAACTTTTATATATGTAGATATTTTTTTTGCCCCATCCACATCACTTTTAACTACTTTTACCTTGTTTTTATCTTCATTTTTTAACAAATAATCCTCTAAAAGAATATCTTCTTTCAATGTCCCTTTAACCATACATTTGTAGTATTTCTTTATACTTCTTGACTTTATTGCATTATTTATATCCTTCAGTGCCTCATAATTTTTAGCTCCAATTACAATTCCACTGGTATTTCTATCTAATCTATTGCAAATAGATGGAGTAAATGTTCTCTCAAGTCTTGGATTATACTCTCCGCTTT
>JAKPAR010000150.1 GCA_029779375.1 Bacillota bacterium
TGCGGATGCGTTCCTTATTTTCACAACTTTGACCAAAATGGGTTAGCACATTTTTAAATAAAATAGTATAGGTAAATTTAAAATTTTTTTCGAACGGAGTGAGAAAAATGCGTATTACGAACAATATGTTGATTTCAAATACATTGTTTAATTTAAATGAAAATTTAGGGAGACTGGAAAAATTAAATCAGCAGATGACTACACAGAAAAAGTTTTCTGTGCCCTCAGATGATCCAATAGGAGCCAGCAAGAGCTTAAAATTTTATACAGATCTTTCAAAAATAGAACAATACAAGCGAAATGTAAAAGATGCGACTTCTTGGATGACTGAAACAGAATCAGCTCTCATAGAAATAGGAGAAGTTCTACACAGGGCCAATGAATTGGCAGTACAAATGGCCAATGGAACCTATTCAGAAGATGATTTGAAAAAGACCAAAGAAGAAATAGCTCAACTAAAAGAACATTTAGTACAAATATCAAATACAACCTATGCAGGAAGATATATATTTAGTGGATACAAGACAGACAAAGAATTGCTTGATAAAGATGGAACATATAAATTGAGAAATTTGGATACAGATCCGACTGCAAAACTGCTTGATACCGAAGTAGTTGAATACAATGTGGGAGTTTCTGAAGATATAAAAGTAAATACTGTAGGAATGAGAGTATTTGGAGTAGGAGATGTAAATGCTACAAATCCTTTTGATGCAAAAGAAGCAAAAACGGGAGATACAAGTTATCTAATCTCCGTTTTCACTAAATTTGAAAATGCACTGAAAGACCCTGCAAGCAATAAAGGTGAAATAGATGCTACCCTAGGCAGAATTAAAACTTGTATGGATCAGGTATTATCGGTAAGAGCAGAAGTAGGAGCAAAGATAAATAGACTGAATCTTACTCAAAAGAAGTTAGACTCTCAAGTTTTGAGTACAAAAAGTCTTATTTCTTACAATGAAGATATAGATTTAGCTGAAGTTTCAATAAAGCTAAAAACAGAAGAAAATGTATACAGAGCCAGCT
>JAKPAR010000223.1 GCA_029779375.1 Bacillota bacterium
CAGCTATGGGATTTTGGTCGTTTTTTTGGGCTACAGGATTAGGACAACTACCAGCAACATTGGTTTATTCCTATGTTGGCGGAATGCTTACAGGAGGAACAAAGAAATTTGTATTTGGGCTATTGATTTTATTTTCTTTAAGTATATTGATATACTTGATGAAGAGAATTTGGAATGATCGAAATTCTAAAAAAATAGCTAATAATGCCGAGAAGATAGAAAAGAATTGATCTAACTATCATGATAAAGGGATTGTTTCAGAATATGAAGCAATCCTTTTATACAACTAAAGGGTGAAGATATGGTGAAGATAGATATAAATAATAAAAATTTACAAAAGATCCAAGAAGAAAAAAATAAATGTATAAACTGCAAGCTATGTATGAAAGGTTGTCCAATGCTTAGTGAATTTTGTAATTCACCAAAGGATTTATTAGAACATTTATTGTCAGAGAAAAAAGCAGACCATAAGTTGCCTTATTCTTGTTTGCTATGTGGATATTGTACAGCTGTTTGTCCAAAAGGTGTTGATTTAAAGGAAATCTTTTTTAACTTAAGAGAGAATATAGTATCTAAAACAAAGGGAAAGCTTCCTAGGGATTTAGGCTATACCTCAGTTAAATTTCATCAGATAAATAGCTTTTCAAGATTTTTTCGTACAGATATAATAGGTCTTGGGAAAGACTCAGATATTATATATTTCCCAGGTTGTAGCATTATGGCCTATAGCCCGGAAATTGTATTTAAAGCTTATAAATATCTTAGAGAGCTGATACCAGGTATTGGTATATACTTAAATTGTTGTGGAAATCCAACTTTTTCTATGGGTTATGTAGAAGAGTTTAACCAATATTACGATATTCTTAGGGAAGAATTCAAGAAAAATGGTATTAAAAGAGTGGTGACTACATGTCAAAATTGTTTTATCACTATAAAAGAAAATAGCAAGGACATTCAAGTAATTCCTATATGGGAAATAATTTCTAAAAGGGGTGTTCCTAAAAAGGTAAAAGGCAAAGGTAAAGACGTTGATATAGTGTTTTCCATACATGATCCTTGCCCTACCAGACATGAGATTAAAACACACGATGCAATAAGAGATATATTAGATCAAATAGGTATTAATTATACTGAAATGAAATTTAATAGAGAAAACACCCTTTGTTGTGGTTCGGGAGGAATGGCTTCTTTAACCAATAATAAAATAGCAACAGCCCAAAAGATGAGGAGGGCTAATGAAACTAAGGAAGAGTATATAGTTACTTATTGTGAAGAATGTGTAGGGTCTATGAAAAAAAGTGGTAAAAGTTCTGTTCACATATTGGATTTGTTGTTTAATGAAGATATATACAATACTTTCAATCAAGTAGAAATAAATACTGCTAAAAAATGGATTAATAGATATAAAGGAAAAAAGATGTTTAATAATCAGAAATAATAGCAGGAAGGATAAATATATGGAAAAGTCTAAAAAAGACATATTTAAATACATAGCTGTCCTATGTATAGTAGTTGGGTTAGCTATTGTTATAAACAAACATAATATATTAAAGAAATATGGTCCTAATGAAATAAAAGATTATATACAATCCTTTGGCGTATGGGCACCTTTAATTTATATTGGTATATTATCAATATTACCTTTATTGTTGTTTCCTGACTCAGTATTAGTAATAGCAGGAGGAATGATATTTGGATTATTTAAAGGTATTATTTTAACATCAATTGGTTCTTTAATTGGAGCAACTATTGCATTTTATTTAGCTAGAGCATTAGGTCAACAGGCTATTAAAAAGATAATTAAAAAAGATTTAGTGATATTTAAAGATAATTCGAAAATGAATGGGTTCTTTTTAATACTTATGCTAAGACTAATTCCATTGTTTCCATTTAAAGTTGTTAGCTATAGTGCAGGACTTTCTGATGTTAAATATAAGGATTTTTGTATGGCAACTATTATAGGCTCTTTACCTGGTATTTTAGTATACACAAATTTAGGTGATAAAACTACAGTATTTGGATCTAAGGATTTTTATATGGCAATAGGGCTATTAGTTGTTTTATTTGTTATTTCTTTTATATTGAAGAAAATACTTAAATCTAAAAAGGAGAATTATGATGAATAAAATATTATTTAAAAAGACCTTAATTCTTTTATTAATGATTGTATTAACTTTAAATTTAGTTGGTTGTAATTCAAAAACAAAAAATGATGAAGATGTATTAAAAAAAGATTGGGATGAAATTTTAGAATCTGCTAGAGGGACTACTGTCAATTTTTATGGTTGGGGTGGTAGCCAGCAGATTAATGCTTGGATTGATGGATACCTTTCTGATAAACTTAAAGAAGAATATGATATTACTATTAACAGAGTAGGCATGGATATAGATGAAATATTAAACAATTTATTAAACGAGAAACAATTAAATGTTCTAGATGGAAATATAGATGTAGTTTGGATAAATGGAGAAAACTTTTTTACTGCTAAGCAAAATGATTTGTTATTTGGGCCTTTTACTGACAAGCTACCGAATTTTAACAAGTATATAGACAAGGATTCAGTTGAAGTTAAATATGATTTTGGTTATCCTGTAGAAGGATATGAGTCACCTTATGGAAAGGCTCAATTTGTATTGGTATATGATAGTGATAAGGTAGATAAAGTTCCTAGAGATCATAAAGAATTGCTAGAATGGGCTAAAAATAATCCTGGGAAATTTACTTATCCAGCATTACCTGATTTTACAGGAAGTGTTTTTGTTAGAAATATTATATGTGATATTGTAGGTTATGAACAGTTTATGGACATGAAAGCAGATGAAGAAACTGTAAGAAAAGCTATTGAGCCAGCTATAGAATATTTGAAAGAACTAAAGCCTTATTTATGGAAAGAAGGAAAGACTTATCCTGCAGAATCGGCATTATTAGACAATATGTATTCTGATGGGGAAGTACTTATGACTATGACATATAACCCCAATTCCCCATCAGGGAAAATAGTTACAGGGGAGTATCCAGAATCAACAAGAACCTTTGTGTTTGATAAAGGGACTATAGGGAACACACATTTCTTAGCGATTCCATTTAATTCACAGAACAAAGCTGGAGCTATGGCTGTAATAGACTATATTTTAAATGTTGAAGTTCAAGCTTCAAAATATGAACCAGAAAACTGGGGAGATCTACCAGTTCTAGATAATAGCAAATTGAGTCCAGAAGAAAAAGAGATTTTAGCTTCAGTGAATTTAGGAATAGCAACTCTTCCTCAAGATATTTTACTTGAGAAAAGAATACCAGAGATGCCAGCG
>JAKPAR010000229.1 GCA_029779375.1 Bacillota bacterium
CACTAAAGACACCTTTGGCTCTTTGATGGTCATAGGAATAACTTCAATGATGTTCATTCATATATGGGAAAATATAGGTATGACCATTGGTCTTATGCCTATCACAGGAATACCTCTTCCATTTATAAGCTATGGAGGTACTTTCCTTTTAGTAAATATGGTAGGTATAGGTATTGCTTTAAGCGTAGGAATGAGAAAAGAAGGATTGAATTTTTAAGATGCTAATATAGCATCTTTTTTTATTTTAGTATCTTGCATTGCAAGGTAGCATAGTATATAATATAGTTAATCTTAGCAGTGAAAAGGAGAAATGCTATGAATATTCAATTTAAAAAAGGAGTTTTAGAACTTTGCGTACTTTCAATGCTGCTAGAAAGAGACTATTATGGCTATGAACTGGTAGAACATATTTCTAAACATATAGATATTTCTGAAGGGACTATATATCCTCTTTTGCGAAGACTTAAAACTGATGGATTTGTAAAAACTTATTTAGAGGAATCTCAAGAGGGGCCTCCAAGGAAATACTATACTATAACTGAAGAAGGTAAAAAAGCTTGTGATGAATTGATTTTCGAATGGAATCATTTTGTTCAAGGAGTAAATACCATTATAAAGGGGGATAGACATGAATAGAAAAGAATTTATAGAAACTTTAAGAGCTGATTTAAAGGGCCTACCACAAGAAGAAATAGACGACATAATTTATGACTATGAAGAACACTTTCGCATTGGACTATCTCAAGGAAAATTTGAAGAAGATATTGCTAGAGAATTAGGGGATCCAAGGAATATTGCTAAAATGTACAAAGTTTCTTCAAAAATTGATGAAGCCGAAAGCAATCCTTCACCAAAGAATTTACTTAAAGCCATGTTTTCAGCTATGGCTCTCGGAATTTTTAATTTTATTATAGTTTTAGGACCTTTTATTGTCATAATAGCTTTGCTCATTGGAATGTATGGTATCTCTGTAGGATTAGTTGTAGGAGGTATAGGTTCAATATTTGGAACAATTCTAATTCCATTCTCCCATTATCATGTGAATTTGGGATTTCTACCAGTCACAGCTGTTTCACTGGGAATAGGATTAACTTGCTTGGGAGTATTGCTATTTATGGCCAGCCTTTACTTAACTAAGCTACTATATAGAGGTACTGTAAAGTATCTTAAGTGGAACATTGATACTATAAAAAAATAGGAGGGGTTTTTATGAATATTAAAAAATTTGTTGCCATTTTGGCAGGGGTAGCTCTTGTAGCTTTTGGCATTGCTTTTCTATCATACAATTTGTCAGAGGGACATATAAGCTATGGCATTAATGGCAATAGAAAAAATTTCAAGGGAATGAATATCAAATCTGATGGTTCTAAAGTTAAGATAGGATTAGATGGTATAAATATAGAAGATGAGGATGGAACTAAAGTACAAATAAATCCCGGTGGAATCTATGTAAATGATGGAAATGATGTAGTAGATATTTCACTAAATGGAATTACAGTCAATGGAGAAGAAGTAGAAGACATAGATGAATATAACGATTCATCTGATACTAAAAATATTGAAAAAGAAAACGTGAATGAAGAAAAAATTGAAGATATGGTAGGGATCAAAGATATAATTGTTGAGACTACTTTTGTAGATGTAAATTTCATACCTGAAAATCGAGATGATATAAAAATAATATATAGTGGGACTGTCAAGGCAAATTATATACCTAAATTAAAAACAAAAAAATCTAATGACACTCTTTATATATCTGCCAAAAGAGAAGATAACAAACTACCACAAAATGTGAACTATTCAAATTTAAAATTAGATATTCATATTCCTGAAAATTATAAAGAGAATATAAAAATCATCTCCGCTTCTGGTGATGTGAATTTATCCAAAATGAATTTTAATGATTTGAATTTAGCTACTGTTTCAGGAGATATAAATTTAAATGATTTGAACCTTAAAAATTTAGTAGTGAGTACAACTTCAGGGGATGTAGATTCTTTAAATATTTCAGCTGATAAAAATATGTTCAATTCTACTTCTGGTGATATCGAAATTAAAAATCTCATAGGAAGTGTACAAACAAATACTGTTTCAGGGGATATTGAAATTTCCTACAAGAATTTTAACGACAATATCATTGCTGCTACTGTTTCAGGAGATGTAAGTATAGTGTTACCAAAAAAATCAGAATTTCAAATTAGTGCACAAACTACCTCAGGAGATTTGAAAAGTAATTTTCCTATAACTATTCAAGGAAAGCATAAAAATAGTCTTGAAGGCACCGTTGGTTCTTCCGAAAACAAAATAAATATTGGCACAGTTTCAGGTGATGTAAATATATATTCAAAATAATACAAATAAGATATATTTAAATATTATAGCAAATAAGGGTGATTAAATCGCCCTTATTTGTTTCTAATGAGTCTCTATAAACCATTTTATAAGTTCTGAGCCTATACTTTTAGATTCTCTGTACATTCCTGGAATTTCATCTTTGCTAAACCAATCAGCATGTACTATCTCTTTGCCATCTTCAACTATTTGTCCTCCTGAATATTCAGCAGTAAATCCTACCATCATAGAATTTGGAAAAGGCCAAGGCTGACTTCCAAAGTATTTTATATTGTCTATTTGAATTCCCACTTCTTCAAATACTTCTCTTTTTACACATTGTTCAAAAGTTTCCCCAAGTTCTACAAATCCAGCTATAACACTATACATTCCATGAGAAAAATTTTTATTGTGAGCTAATAATAGTTTATCTCCTTTAGTGACGGCTACAATTATAGCAGGAGATGTTCTAGGCCAAGTAGTATATCCACACTTAGGACAAATAAGAGCTCTTTCAGATAAGCTCTCCTTTCTTTTCATAGGGAATCCACATACTCCACAGTATTTATGAGTTTTTTGCCAATTTAACAACAAATAACTTTTAGAAGCTACTAAAAATAGACTTTCATCAAGAACCAACATAAGCGATTTCAAATCCATAAATTGACTGTCATCTATTGAAGAATCTGTTTTTTTAATCCCTGCTGAAAAGCAATTTTCTCCATTTAATTTTCCCATATATTGAACATTGTCAATTTTAATATTCATATTTGCAATATCTTTATATCTGATTATATCAAGATATTTCTTGCCTTTTTTAACCATCATCCTATTCTGGTCAAATAAAAAATACATATCATTTTCATTTGTAGTTTCTGGTTGTATTGCTGGTTCAAAAGAAATATAATTTTTCATAAAAATCCTCCTTGAGTAAAAGCAAATTTATCTGTTTTTCTTTTTATCTTCTTCTAAAAAACACTTTCTGCACAAGGGCTCATATTCATTAGAAGCACCTATTTTTATTCTCTCTTCATCTTTTGTCTTTCTATGACTCACCCAAGCATCCGAACCACATTTTGCACACACAGCATGATGTTTATATAAATAGTCTGATATAGGCATAAGTTCTTTTATGATTTCAAAAGGTTTCCCTGTATAATCCATATCAAGTCCAGCCACTACTACAGTACATCCCTTTGCCAAAAATTCATTTATACCTTTAACTATTTTTTCGGTTTTCCCTCCTAAAAATTGTATTTCATCTATGGCTATAACATCAGGTTCTATTTCATCACAATATTCCTCTATTTCGTCTATGTTTTTTACCAAAATTGCATCCATATAAGTTAAATCATGAGTCACTATTTCATTCTTTGCGTATCTACTGTCTACTATGGGTTTAAATGCAAGAGTCTTATATCCTGCAATTTTAAATCTCTTTATATCTTTTTCCAAACTTGAAGTTTTTCCCGAAAACATAGAGCCCGTATGTATGATTAGTCTTCCTTTGTACTGATGCAAAACTCGTACCCCCTTCATTTATATCTTTCACAAATGATATTATAGCATATTTAAAGATATATTCACATAAAGTCCTTTTGTTGAATATGATAAATTAACCCATGTTTTATCTAGAGGAGGAAAGCTTATGGAAGAAAATAAAGTCGTTGAAATTAAAAATATAAGTATGACCTATCATACTCTTGAAGGAGAAACTGAAGCTATTGAAAATATAGTTCTGGACGTATATAAAGGAGAAATAGTATCTCTAGTAGGACCTAGTGGATGTGGAAAATCTACACTTCTTTCTATAATAGCAGGACTCATCGAGCCTACAAAAGGAGAAGTTTTCATAAATGGAGAACTAGTCGATGGGCCATCTAGAAACACAGGATATATGTTTCAAAAAGATCACCTGTTTGAGTGGAGAAATATTCTTCAAAATGTTCTCATTGGTCTTGAAATTCAAGGAAAAGTAAATGAAGAAAGTTTACAGTATGCAGAAAAACTTCTTAATACTTATGGATTAGGTGATTTTAAATACAATTTCCCAAGGCAACTTTCTGGAGGCATGAGGCAAAGAGTAGCTCTCATAAGAACCCTTGTCATAAAGCCGGATTTATTGCTATTAGACGAGCCTTTTTCTGCTCTAGACTATCAGACCAGACTTGCAATAGCTGATGAAATTGGAATTATACTAAAAAAAGAAAAGAAAACTGCAATTATGGTTACTCATGACATATCGGAAGCTATCAGTATGTCTGACAGAGTTGTAGTCATGTCAAAGAGGCCTGCTACTATAAAAGATATAATTCCCATTGAATTAAGTTTCCCAGATGGAATCAGAACCCCTATGAAATGTAGAGAGGCACCAGAGTTTAGATACTATTTCAATAAGATATGGAAGGAGTTAGATGTCCATGTATGACAAAATTTCCAAAGAGCATGAAGAATATTTAAAAAAAATAAAAAAGAGAAAAAAAGCTATACTTATCACTCAAATACTCATTTTAGTCATATGCCTAGGCCAATGGGAAATATCAGCAAGACTTGGATGGATAGATACTTTTTTGACTAGTCATCCCTCAAGAATATGGAATTTGTTTATCAATTACACTAAAAATGGTGACTTATTTTATCATGTAGGCATATCAGTTCTTGAAACTGTAATTGGTTTCTTGGCTGGAACAATTTTAGGCGTACTAATAGCTATACTTCTCTGGTGGTCAGATTTTTGGGCAAAAGTATTAGATCCATATTTAGTAGTTTTAAATAGTCTTCCTAAAACAGCTCTTGCCCCTATAATTATATTATGGGTAGGTGCAGGATATAGTGGAATCATCGTGACAGCTATTACAGTATCCATA
>JAKPAR010000252.1 GCA_029779375.1 Bacillota bacterium
CTTTAATATCTTTTGAACCATCTTGAGCTGTTTTAAATGCAGTGCTAGAAGAATCAAATATATAAGCAAATTTCTCTTCTACTTGACTAGTCAAATAGTTTAAGTTTTTCAATATATCAGTAGTTTTTTCTACTTCCACCATTTGCCTTTCAGTATCTTCAGCAACTTGTTCTACAACACTACTTATTTCACTAGAAGCAGATATAGTCATACTAGCATTTTGACTAAGCTCAACTGCAGACTCTTCTACGCTTTGTGCTGCAGCTTTAGCACTTAAAACTAAAGTATACAATGAATCCACCATTTTGTTAAAGGCCTTTTCAAGCTCCCCTATTTCATTTTTAGAAGTAACCTCTACCTTCTTAGTTAAATCTCCACTTCCTATCTCATCAACTGCCACTACCATTTTTTCTATTGGAGATGAAAATATCCTAGCTACACGCATAGATATAGCTATTATTAAAAATGCAATGACTAAAGTCATAAGAAGCGTTCTTCTAAAACCTTGTTTTGCAATACTTTCTATTTCACTTTCATTTTGTTCTAATATAAGTCCCCACCCTGTAGAAGGTACTCTCACAAAACTTCCCAACACTTTTTCTTTATTGTCATTTTTGTAGTAAACTGAGCCTCCTTTTTCTTCTTTTAGTGATAGAACTGGCCCCTTTATATTTTTTTCTAATACATTGTACTGTTTTGCAACTTTCCCTTTAAAATCTGGATGAGCAATAACTATTCCCTGCTTGTCTATTATATAGACTACACCTGTCTTTCCGATTTTATGCTCACCCACCATTTCAGTAAGGCCTAAAAGATTTATATTAGCTGCCACAACTCCTCTTTGAGTACCTGTTGAATCCTTCCAAGGCATTGCTATGACAACCACAGGAAGTTTACCTTCCATATAAGAATTAGATACATAATTTTCTCCCTTTTCGGCTTTTTTAAACCATTCCTCATCCTTAGAGTTTTTTAACTTCCCCACTCCTAATGTGGACATATAAGGTTGTCCATTGCTCTCAAACAAATGAATAGACAAAATATGATTTACATCCTTTGTAGTAGAAGAAAGAATTATTTCTCC
>JAKPAR010000261.1 GCA_029779375.1 Bacillota bacterium
AGAGAAAAAGCATAAATCTAAAAGGTGGGTCAATATACTCATTGTATACTTGATATTTTTTGGAATAATAGCTTTGTTTTTTATAGTTATTACTCCAACTGTTGTAGATAGTATCAAAAATTTAGCGAGAGATTTACCTGGATATATGAGAACAACTCAAAGATGGCTTGAAACTCTGCCTTCACGATTCTCTGGTGCTGATAAATATGGAATTGTTGAAGAAATTCAATCGGCATTGGATAATTTGATACTTAAAGCTAGCGAAGGAATCGGACCACTTTTAAACAAGACTTTAACTCAAATAATCAATTTTACATCTGGGTTTGTAAACTTTGTTTTGGGAGCTATAATATCTATATATATATTGAAAGATAAAGAAGGATTTGTAAAAGGATTTAAGAAACTTAATTATGCTTTATTTTCCAAGGAAAAGGCAGAATCTATCATAACTGTGCAAAATGAAATAAAAGAAGCTTTTTCAAAGTTTTTTGTAGGTAAGATAATAGATTCAGCTATTATAGGTGTATTGTGCTTTATAGGACTTATAATCATGAAAGTACCTTATGCAGTTTTGATTAGTCTTATAGTTGGAGTGACCAATATGATACCTTATTTTGGCCCATTCATAGGAATGATACCAGCAGGAGTTATCACATTGTTTGATAGACCTATAAAAGCACTTTGGGTTATCATATTTATATTTGCATTACAACAATTTGATGGATTGTATTTAGGACCTAAGATACTTGGAATACAAGTTGGGATGAAACCTTTCTGGATAATAACAGCTATTTTGGTAGGTGGCGGATTCTTTGGAGTATGGGGAATGCTATTTGCAGTTCCTATAGCAGCAGTGATTAAATCTCTTCTTGATAGATATACTAAGAAACAGCTTGAATTGAAAGGATTAAGCAATAAATAACAGAGTAGCCATTTGGCTACTCTGTTGCATAATTGTCGAAATATCCTTGTATGTGTACTATTGGGGTTCCTTTGTCGCCACTTCCACTGGTCAAGTCACATAGACTTCCCAACAAATCTGTCAGTTGTCTTGGGGTAGTGCCTAAGGATTCAGCACTTCCTACGAGATTTTCATTTTTTTCTTTTATTTTATTTTTCATTGCTTCTTTCATTTCTTCTCCACTGAGATCTTTTAGTTCTGTATCAGCAAGGTATTTTAGTTTTATTTCATTTGGAGTTCCTCTTAGCCCATCAGTACATCCAGGAGAAACTACTGGATCGGCAAGTTCCCATATTTTGCCTACGGGATCTTTAAAAGCTCCATCTCCATATATCATGACTTCTACATGTTTTCCTGTAGCTTCTTTTATCTTTTTTTGAATTTCATCTACATAATATTGACAATCTTTAGGGAACAATTTCAATTTTGTATCTGTAGATAAATTTGAACCCAGTAGCCCATATTCTGGATTGTATCCACTTCCATCTACAGGAGTACTCAATATATCATCTAGTCCATAAACTGTTTTTGCACCAGCTTTTTTAAGGATTCTTTTGGTTCTTTTTCTTTCATGAATATTGGCAACCAATACTTCATCAGTGTATTTTAAAATGGTTCTAGGATCATTTGAAAGAATTATTTCGATATTGTCGTTTACAGCTAAATCTTTATACATACGAACATAGTCAACACCTGTAAAAGGATGAGCAACTACTTCTCCAAACAGTTTTCTATATTCTTTTTCACTCAATACATCGGTGTAAGGGTTTAAACCCAATTCATCCATTTTGTCAATATCCATGAGAGGGTTTCCTTCTTCGTCAGAAGGATAATTAAGTACTAGATATATTTTCTTTTCTGTCATTGCTATTGCCTTTAGAATGATGGAAAATCTATTTCTACTTAGTATTGGAAATATAACTCCTATATCTCCTTTAAATTTAGTATTTATATCTTTGGCAATTTGATCTATAGTAGCATAGTTTCCTTGTGCTCTAGCTACTAGAGATTCTGTGATTCCTATTACATCTTTATCTTTTATTTCATAGTTTTCGCATTTTGCAGAATTTAGCACTGAATTTACTACAATATTTATTATATCATCTCCTTCTTTAATGATAGGAGCTCTTATACCTCTAGCTGTAGTACCTACTGTTCTAACCATTTAAATTCCTCCTAAAAATAGAATTAAGAAATTTCCCTATACATTATACCATTTTTTTTGGGCTTAATAGAATTTTTCGCTATTTTTTGTTTTGCAGTTGATGAATTCTTTTTCTGTAAGGATAAAATCTACTGGCAAATCATAGCAACCCCTTGGTACATTATCTATCAATTGCAAATCATATGCAAGACCTATTGTAGTAGTTTTTTTATTTAAATTAGGTAAAAATCTATCATAATACCCGCCTCCATAGCCAATTCTATACCCATTTCTATCAAAAATAGCTCCGGGAACTAAAACTAAATCTATAATAGAAGGGTGAACAATCCTTATAAATTCATTTTTAGGTGCCAAAATATTGTATGTACTTATTTCTAATTCCTCATCAAAATCTTTCAATTCAGATATTATTAGTTTTCTTTCTTCTTTTATTGTGATTGGAATTCCAATTCTTTTTCCAATGTCTATAGAGTGCCTTATTATTTCTTCAGTTCGTACTTCTTTGTTAAAATCTACATAAGTCATGATGAAAGAACTATTTTTATATATGTCCAATTGAAATAAATTCATCGCTATATCATGGCTGATACGCTCTACTTCTAGGTTTGAGAGATTATTTCTTTTTTCTATATAATGTTTTCTTAAAATTTTCTTATCCATAAGCTCACCTCTTATAGTTTATTTATTGTTCAATTTATATTATAATATAATAATATAATAGATGATTACATATGGCAAAAAATAACGAAAAAAACTTGTAAAAAATAAGAGGATTTATGATAAATTAGTAGAAGAAGTTATTGTATAATATTTGTATAGTAGATTAAATGACTAGCATATAATAAGGGTGGTAAAAATATGATAAAATTCATCAATGTAAGCAAAGTATACGAAGACAATGGTGCCAAAGCTTTGAGCAATGTAAATATGTTTATAGGGAAAGGAGAATTTGTTTTTCTTGTTGGACCAAGTGGTGCAGGAAAATCGACTATAATAAAATTGCTTTTAAAAGAAATAGACCCAACATCAGGTACTATTATTTTAAATGATATTGATATAACAAAAGTTAAAAATAGAAAAGTTCCTTATATAAGGAGAAATATTGGAGTTGTCTTTCAGGATTTTAGATTGCTTCCAAATAAGACTGTATATGAAAATATAGCTTTTGCTATGGAAATTATAGGTTCTCATCCAAAGGAAATAAGAAGAAGAGTGCCAATGGTTTTGAGTATGGTGGATTTAAGTGGCAAAGCCTACTGTTATCCAGATCAATTATCTGGTGGAGAACATCAGAGAGTTGCCATAGCTAGAGCTATTGTGAACAATCCACCTGTATTGATAGCGGACGAGCCTACAGGAAATTTAGATCCAGATACAGCTTGGGAAATCATGAAGATAATTAAAGATATAAATAGAAGAGGTACTACAGTACTTATGGCTACTCATGCCAAAGATATAGTAAATTCTATGAAAAGAAGAGTCATAGCTATCGAAGGAGGAAGAGTTGTAAGAGACGAAGAGAAAGGTGTGTATGAGTATGAAGCTTAGAATATTTAAGAATATATTAAAGCAGGGATTTCAAGGTTCTTGGAGAAATAGAGGAATGGGATTGGCTTCTATAGGTTCTATCACAGCAGTACTTGTCATACTTGGAATGGTTTTAATTATTATATTGAGTATAAATAATATAGTAGTTGAGACTAAAAATAAATTTGATGAAATACAAATTTATTTGGAAGATGATATAGAAAGTGAAAAGATGAAGGAAATAGAAGATAAGCTTAAGTCTTCTGAAGGAGTTACAGATGTATATTTTGAATCTAAAGATGAAGCTTTAGAGATAATGAAGAAGGATTGGGGAGAAGAATCTTATCTACTTGAGGGACTTGAAGAAAATCCATTACCTAATTCATATATTGTCAAACTAAAAGATATAGAATATGCGGACAATGTAGTTTCTAAATTGGAAGGTATAGATGGAATAGAAGAAATAAAATACTACAAGGATGTCATTGAAAAGCTTCTTGCTGCAGCTAATTATATAAAGGTCGGAGGAATAATCATCATAGCTATTTTAATGTTTGTTTCTGTGTTTATAATTTCAAATACTATAAAGATTACAGTTACGGCTAGAAAGAGAGAAATAAATATTATGAAATATGTTGGAGCTACCAATGGCTACATTCGAGGGCCTTTTGTCATTGAGGGGATTATATTAGGCCTCATAGGAGCGGGACTATCAATTCTTATTGTCAATTATGGATATGAGTATCTCTTTAAAGTCATAAGTGAAAAATTGTATGTAATATTTACAGTTTATCTTGTAGCACCACATGCACTTTTAAAGGATATAATCATTATGTTTATGGCAATAGGAGTTGGTATTGGAACCTTGGGAAGTTTAATATCATTAAAGAAATTTTTAAATGCGTAGAGAGGGGGACTTGAGATGAAAAGAAAAAGAAATGTTGTGCTGCTACTTTTATTTGCTATAGTCATAGGTGCATTTACAGGAGCTTATGCTGAAAAGGGAACTATTGAAAGTTTGAACAAAGAGCTTAAAGAAAATGAAAAAAAACAAAATGCAATAAAAGGTGAAAAAAAGGATTTACAAAAAGAACAAGCTGATTTAACTAAAGAAATTGATGAACTAGATAGAAAAATATCTGAAGCTGGAAAAGAATTAAATGATGTAGAAAAGGAATTGGCAAAGATAAGTGCTAATATAGAAAAGACTAGGAAAGAATTGAAGGAAGCAGAAGAAAAAATTGATGAAAAAAATGATACCCTAAATTCCAGATTAAGAGTTATGTATAAAAATGGGAATATTGGGTATTTAGAAGTACTTCTTTCTTCTGCAAATATTAGAGATTTTCTTTCTAGGAAGGATATGGTACAAGCTATAGTAGATCATGATACAAATTTACTTAAATATATGAAGGAACAAAGACAAATTGTAGAGGCCAAAGAAAGAGAATTGCAAGTAGAAAGAGCTTCACAGGAAACTGCAAAGCGAAAAATAGAAAGTAAAAAGCATGATTTAATTGTAGCTACAAGAAGTAAAGAAGGTCGAATGAAGGATGTAGAGAAAAACATAAAGCAATTGGAAAAGATGGAAGATGAGCTAATCAGAGAGGCAAAGGAATATGTATCTAAAATTAAGGCATTGCAAGTAAAAACAGGTCCTTATTCAGGTGGGAAAATGGGTTGGCCAGTGCCAGGACATTCGAGAATTAGTTCACCTTTTGGATATAGAATTCATCCAATATTTAAGACGAAGAAATTACATACTGGAATAGATATTCCAGCTCCAACAGGCACAAGTGTTGTGGCTGCAGCAGATGGTACAGTTATTTTTGCAGGGTGGCTTGGAGGATATGGCAATGCTGTCATGGTTGATCATGGCGGTGGTATAGTGACTCTTTATGGACACAATTCTTCTATATCTGTTGGAGTGGGTACGGATGTTTCTAGAGGCCAAACTATAGCTAAGGCTGGAAGTACTGGTTATTCAACAGGGCCACATTGTCACTTTGAGGTTAGAAGAAATGGAGCTTATGAAGATCCGATACCTTGGTTGAGGGGAAATTAATTTCCCTCTTTTTTTTCTTTTTTTTGAAAAGTATTATTGCTAATGGTATAATGTAAAAGTAGTTTTAATAAACTAAACTACATAATGCTTATTAATTGAGGTGAATAGAATGTCAAAAAAGAAGAATATTGCCATTGTTGTAGCAATTGTCATTATGACTAATATTATGACATATATTGTTGGAAATGTATTACCGACCCCATTAAATAACAAAGTACTTATTTCTAAATCCGAGTTTGATGAACTAAACACATTTTATAAAAAGTATTCTAAGGTTATGGTGGCGGAAGAAGCTATAAAGAAAAACTTCTTGAAAGAAGTAGATGATGAAACCCTTATAGATGGTCAACTAAAGGGTATGTTTGAAGCATTAAAAGATCCTTATTCTCTATACATGACCAAAGAAGAGTTTAAAGACTTTATGGAACATACAAAAGGTGTTTATGGAGGAATTGGTGTCATTGTGACACCAGGAGAAGACAATTTGATAACTGTGGTTTCTCCTATAGAGGATACACCAGGTGAAAAAGCAGGTATAAAAACTGGAGATAAGATAATAAAAGTAAATGGAGAGGAATTTTCAGCTGATAAAATGGATGCAGCAGTGAAAATCATGAAGGGAGAACCAGGTACAGAGGTAAGTTTAACTATCTTAAGACAAGATAAAGAAGGAAAAACTAATGAAATAGAAATGAAAATTGTGAGAGAAGAGATTAGAATAAAGAGTGTCAAGTCTACTGTATTAGAGGATAAAATTGGTTATATAAAGATAACTTCTTTTGATGATTTGACATATAAAGATTTTAAGAGTGAACTAAATAGTTTGGAAAAACAAAATATAAAGGGAATTGTATTGGATTTAAGAAATAATCCAGGAGGCCTATTAGATGTATGTGCAGATATAGCAGATGAATTTTTGGGAGAAGGAACTATAGTATATACTGAGACTAGAAATGGGGAAAGGGAGTATTTGAAATCAGATAAGAAAAAAACAGATTTGCCTTTGGTTGTACTTGTAAATGAAGGAAGTGCTAGTGCTTCTGAAATTTTGGCTGGAGCAATTAAAGATACAAAAAGAGGAGAGCTTATAGGAACTAAGACTTTTGGGAAAGGTATAGTACAGAGGATTATAAAACTTCCAGATGGTTCTGGATATAAACTTACTGTTTCAGAATATTTTACGCCAAATGGAACCAATATTCATGGTATAGGGATTACTCCAGATGTTATAATAGAATTGCCAGAAGATGTAGAAATGATTGGTGTTGAAAATTTAAAACAAGATGTTCAACTTCAAAAAGCTATTGAAATGATGAAAGCTAAAATAGCTAAATAGATATAAATATGTTTATTAGGGGAGTAGTAGATGTTTGAATTGTTATATTCTCTTTTGTCTTCTTTGAAATCACCGATTTATTGGATAGTAGTTGCTATAGTGATTTTTCAGTATAAGAAATTAGGGAAAATGGAAAAGATGATATTGGGCTCCTATAAGGAGCCCTTATATAAAAAAGCTATTGCTTCAACTGTACTGGGACTACTTGGTGGAATGGTTGGAAGTATTGTATTTATGATTTTAGGAACAAGAGTCAATTCGAATGATTTTATATATATATTGCCTTTAGCAATTTTACTTTCTTTGATTCATCCGCGATTTATTTGCTTTTCTTATGCTGGCGGGATAGTATCTCTTATCAGTTTGTTGTTTGGATATCCCAAAATAAATATAATAAGTGTTATGACTATAGTTGCTGTTTTGCATTTAATAGAAGCTTTTCTTATTATCTTAGATGGACACAATGGGAAAATTCCAATATTTATGGAGAAAGATAATGAAATAGTTGGTGGATTTAATATGAACAGGTTTTGGCCCGTACCTTTTTTAGTTTTTTTAGAGGGATATGGGGTGATGCCTGTGACAGTAATAGCTGTTTTGGGATATGGGGACTTTGCCTTGACAAAGCATCCCAAAGACAAGACCAAAGAAACTGCTAGCATGCTTTTTATATTTAGTGCAATTCTTTTGATATTGTCAGAACTTTCAAAATCATATTCTCAATTGTTGTATGTATTAGCTATTGTTTCTCCAGTATTTCATGAGATGATAATTCAAATGGGAAGAAAAAGAGAAAGATTGGGGAAAGCTATTTTTACACCTTCCCAAAGAGGGTTAAAATTGCTAGATACTATGCCGTATGGTGTTGGAGAAAAAATGGGTTTAAAGACAGGAGACATAATATTATCTATAAATGGGAATGTTGTGCAAAAAAAAGAAGATGTATTAAATGTGCTTCGTTTTTCACCCAAATATATATGGATAGATGTACTTAATGAAAATGGGAAATTAGTTACTTTAGATTATAAAGATTATAGGAAGGGTATACAAAGTTTAGATGTATTGTTTATTCCTGAAGAGCCGGATTACTCATTTGTTGTCGAAGAAGTAAAAAGTCCACTCTCAAGGCTTTTGAAAGGGATAAAAAGAAAGGGACTATTTAAATAGTCCCTTTTAGTGTGAATTTACACTTAATTTATTTAAATCTACAGAATATATAATATGTCTTTTGCTGTTTTCTATAGGAGGGGATAAGCTTATATATCCTTTATTTAATTCTTCGTCATAAAACAAATTGTCTTCAGTTATATTTGCCAAATTTTCAAATGAATTGTCTTTAATATTGTATTTAACAAGGGTATAATCATTGTTGCAGGAGTTCTTTGCAATTATGATTAAGTTTTCAGAATTAAGTTTTATATAGTTTTTGACATTTAAGTCTGTTTCTTTTTGTGTCAAATTTTCTTTTAAGCTATAACTGTATAAAACATCTTCATTTTTGTCATGAATATTTTTTAGATAAATTATTTTGTCATCGTTTAAAAAGTTTACACTATATCCTTCGTCTATTTTTTTTAGTGTGGCTCCATCTTTTGTTAAATAAATGTTTTGATTTAATTCATTTTCGTCAAATTCTGTAAATACAATTAAATCACCATTTATGTCAAATTTAGATATGTTTTTAGGAGTAGTAAAGATATTTTCTAGGACATTGTCTTTGATATTGTATGAAAAAAATGTAGATTTGTTTTTTGAATTATTGTCAACAAAGTACAATGTGAAATCATCTTTCCAGCTCATATTCCAAGTATGTCTATATCCAATAGGTGTTATTTTATTTATCATCTTATCTTTCGTATTGATTAAATAAATATCAGTTTCATCTTTGTCATTTTCAATTAAAGCAATGCAATTGCTATTTGGGTTAAATATTGCTGAATAGATAGAATCATTTGTTTCGTAAATCTTTTCTTTTTCTTTAGTTTGTAAATTGTATAGCCAAAGTATATTGCTAGTCTTTGAATCAATTGTATGTTCTTGTTTGTATAGCAAATATTTTTTAGGTATATAATCTATAATTAGCCCATCGTCTATATAATCGGAAATAATATTTTTCTCAGAGGAGAGGATTTCTCCTGTAAGGGCATCTGCTTTTACATTGAGGTTTATAAGTGGTGCTTTTAAATTTTCTTTGTCAAAGATGTTGTTGAAAGAGATATTCCAGACAAAGCTATTTTTACTACGAACTAGATTTACTTCTGGTATAGTGTTTGGTGATATTTTAAAATGAGAATATATTTTGTTAAGAGTTTGAGTTTTTCCAAATTTCAATTCTATAGGTTTATAATTTTGACTGATTATATTAAATTTAATATTTTTTAAGTTTTCGTTGCCTAAATCATATAGAACAATATCTGCTTGAGGGATCACAAGTTGAGTTTTATCATCTTCCAACAATCTATTGGTATAAATATTTATTTCATTGCCTGATTTAGTTATTTTATCTATGGTGACTCCGGAGCATTCTAAAAGTCCAAGAGAAGCTAGCAATTTGGTCTCGCCATCTTTAGTACTTAGTTCTACATTTGGCTCTATTGTTTGATATCCTTTAGACAAGACAATTTTTTCTATTTTGTACCCGATGGGTTTTTCTTCAAGTTTTTTGGTGGTCTCAAGTTTTTGATTAGCATTGTTGCATGCAACTAGTGTCAAAATCAATAGCGTGATAAAAAGTGGTAGAAATATTTTTTTCATTTAAGCAACCTCCTTTTCTAATAGTTTATACTATTCAACAAAGAAGTTCAATTACCTTCTTTTATTGAGAAAATTTTTCTAAAATTCGTTTGACATTAGAGTTAAATGGATTATAATTTAATAATAGGAACGAACGCACGTTCAAACAAAAGAGGTGAATGTTTTGAATAAATTCAAGATAAAATCCGATTTTAAACCTACTGGTGATCAGCCAAAAGCCATAGAAAAACTTTCAAAAGGAATATTGGATGGGAAAAAGTATCAAACTCTTTTGGGAGTTACGGGTTCTGGGAAAACTTTTACTATGGCAAATATTATTGAAAATGTACAAAAACCTACATTGGTTATAGCACACAACAAGACATTGGCTTATCAATTGGCTAGCGAATTTAAAGAATTCTTTCCTGATAGTGCAGTAGAATATTTTGTTAGCTATTATGACTACTATCAGCCAGAGGCCTATGTACCTCAGACAGATACTTATATTGAAAAAGATGCATCTATAAACGATGAAATAGATAAATTGCGACATTCTGCTACAGCTGCTCTTTTTGAGAGAAGAGATGTGATTATAGTTTCTAGTGTGTCTTGCATATATGGATTGGGAGATCCTATTGATTATGAAAATTTAGTGATTTCCATAAGACCAGGTATGATAAAGGATAGAGATGAAATCATAAGAAAACTTGTAGATATTCAATATGTGAGAAATGATATCAATTTTACAAGGGGAACTTTTAGAGTTCGAGGAGATGTGCTGGAAATATTCCCAGCTTCATCTAGTGAAAATACCATTAGAGTTGAATTTTTTGGGGATGAAATAGACAGAATTGTAGAAGTAAATTATCTTACAGGAGAAATTATAGGACTTAGAAATCATGTTTCTATTTTTCCTGCTTCTCACTTTGCTACTTCCAAAGAAAAGATTGAAAGTGCAATAGTGACTATTGAAGAAGAATTGGAAGAACGATTGAGAGAGTTTAAAAGTCAAGATAAGCTTTTGGAGGCTCAAAGATTAGAACAGAGGACTAGATATGATATTGAAATGCTAAGAGAGATGGGATATTGTCAAGGAATAGAAAACTATTCTAGACATATAAGCGGAAGACCAAAGGGAAGCAGACCATATACACTTATTGATTATTTTCCAAAAGATTTTTTGATAATAGTAGATGAATCTCATGTGACTATTCCTCAAATCAGGGGTATGTATGAAGGGGACAAATCTAGAAAGACTACTCTTGTAGAATATGGATTTAGGCTTCCATCAGCGTTAGATAATAGGCCTTTGAAATTTAATGAGTTTGAAGAACATATAAATCAAATAGTATTTGTCAGTGCAACTCCAGGGCCATATGAACTTGAACATTCTGAAAGTGTAGTGGAGCAGATCATAAGGCCTACAGGTTTGCTTGATCCAGAAGTTGAAGTACGACCTACAGAAAATCAAATTGATGATTTAGTTGCAGAAATAAGGAAGAGAGAAAAGAAAAAAGAAAGAGTACTTGTGACTACCTTGACTAAAAAGATGGCAGAAGATCTTACGAATTATTTTAAAGAAATAGGTATAAAGGTCACATATCTTCATTCGGATATAGATACTATTGAAAGAATGGAAATCATAAGGGATTTAAGACTTGGAAAGTATGATGTATTGGTAGGAATAAATCTTTTGAGAGAAGGACTTGATTTGCCAGAAGTTTCACTTGTAGCAATACTTGATGCAGATAAAGAAGGATTTTTAAGATCAGAGACTTCTTTGATTCAAACTATAGGGAGAACTGCAAGAAACTCTTCTGGAAAAGTAATCATGTATGGAGATACTATCACAAGGTCTATGAAAAAAGCCATAGATGAAACCAATAGAAGAAGAAAGATTCAAGATGAGTACAACAAAGAGCATGGCATCACACCAAAAACAATAGTTAAGGCTGTAAGAGATGTGATTGAAGCTACTAAGGTTGTAGAAGAAAATGAAAAATATGAAAATGTGAAGATGTCTAAAGAAGAAATAGAAAATATCATTGAAGGGCTTAAAGATGAAATGCTTAAAGAAGCAGAATCTTTAAATTTTGAAAGAGCTGCCGAAATAAGAGACAAGATAATGGATTTAAAGAAGATGCTCTAGTTAGGGGTGATTAAATGTCAAAAGATAAGATAATTATAAGAGGAGCAAGAGAACACAATTTGAAAAATGTGAATTTGGAACTTCCACGAGATGAGTTTATAGTCATTACAGGGCTTAGTGGTTCTGGAAAGTCATCTTTGGCTTTTGATACTATTTATGCAGAAGGTCAAAGAAGGTATGTGGAAAGTCTTTCTGCCTATGCAAGACAGTTTTTAGGTCAAATGGAAAAGCCTGATTTGGATTATATTGAGGGGCTTTCTCCAGCTATATCTATAGATCAGAAGACAACAAGCAAAAACCCCAGATCTACTGTAGGAACTGTGACAGAGATTTATGATTATTTAAGGCTTTTATTTGCAAGAATTGGAACGCCTTATTGCTATAAATGTGGAAAAGAAATAACCAGTCAAACAGTAGATCAAATGGTAGACAAGATAATGGAATTAGAAGAGAGAACTAAAATTCAAATACTTGCTCCTATAATTAGAGGGAAAAAGGGAGAACATCAAAAGATATTAGAGTCTATAAAAAAAGAAGGATTTATAAGAGTGGTAATAGATGGGGAAATGCATGAAGTTACTGATGAGATATCGTTAGAAAAAAACAAAAAGCACAATATAGAGGTGGTTGTTGATAGAATTGTTGTGAAGGAAGGTATTGAAGGAAGAGTAGCTGATTCTATAGAGACAGCACTTAAACTTTCTGATGGATTGGTTATAGTTGATATTATAGATGGAGATAAGATGCTTTTTAGTCAAAAGTTGGCCTGTCCTGATTGTGGAGTAGCCATTGAAGAGCTTTCTCCAAGAATGTTTTCTTTTAATAATCCCTATGGGGCCTGTCCAACTTGTAATGGTATAGGATATTATAAAAAGATAGATAAAGATCTTGTTATACCCAATCCTTCTTTGAGTATAAATGAAGGTGGTCTTGCCCCATATAGCAATTCAGGAGAAAATACTTATTATTATCAAATATTTAAAACTTTGGGGGAAATTCATGGATTTAGTATGGATTCCCCTTTAAAAGATGCACCAAGTGAATTTTTAGATGAGCTATTGTATGGTACAGATAGAGTGATAAGTTTTGAATTTGAAAGCCATTTTATCGGTCATAGAAGCTATAAAGGGAGTTTTGAAGGGATCATACCAAATTTAGAGAGAAGATATAGGGAAACTAATTCTGACTATATGAGAGATAGAATAGATGAGTTCATGGCAGAAAATCCATGTCCTCATTGCCATGGGAAAAGACTTAGAGAAGAGGTTCTTGCAGTCAAAATAAATGGTTTAAATATAGCAGAAGTGACGGATTTATCTATTAGAGAAGCATTAAAATTCTTTGGGAATTTGAAAATCACTGAAAGACAAGAACTTATAGCCCATCAGATACTTAAAGAAATAGTAGAAAGACTTAAATTTTTGGAAGATGTGGGACTCAATTATTTGACCCTTTCTAGAAGTGCTGGTACTCTTTCAGGGGGAGAATCTCAAAGAATAAGGTTAGCAACTCAAATAGGTTCTAGCCTTGTAGGAGTAGTATATGTTCTTGATGAACCTAGTATTGGACTTCATCAAAGGGATAATGCAAAGCTTCTTAAAACTCTTAGGAATTTGGCGGATTTAGGTAATACTCTCATTGTTGTAGAACATGATGAAGAAACTATGTATAGTGCTGATTATATTGTAGATGTAGGTCCTGGAGCTGGTACTCATGGAGGATATATAGTGGCTGAGGGAACTGTTGAAGATATAAAGAAATCCAAAGAATCTATTACAGGTCAATACCTTTCAGGAAGAAAGAAAATTGAAGTACCTGAAAATAGAAGAAAACCTAATGGAAAATGGATTGAAATAGTAGGTGCTAGTGAAAACAATTTAAAAAATATTGATGCAAAAATACCTTTAGGGGTTTTTACTTGTATCACAGGAGTTTCTGGTTCTGGAAAAAGTACTCTTATAAATGAGATATTATATAAAAGTCTTGCAGGGAAATTAAATGGAGCAAAGGTAAAACCAGGGAAACACAAGGAAATAAAGGGCCTTGAAAATCTTGACAAGGTCATAGAAATAGATCAGTCTCCTATAGGAAGAACTCCAAGATCTAATCCAGCTACTTATACAGGGGTATTTGACTATATAAGAGATGTATTTGCCATGACTCCAGAAGCAAAGATGAGAGGATATAGCAAGGGAAGATTTAGCTTTAATGTAAAGGGAGGAAGATGTGAAGCCTGCAATGGAGATGGAATCATAAAAATAGAAATGCATTTTTTGCCTGATGTATATGTACCATGTGAGGTATGTAAAGGAAAGAGATATAATAGAGAGACTCTTCAAGTCAAGTATAAAGGTAAAACCATAGCTGATGTATTGGATATGACTGTGGAAGAGGCATTGGAGTTTTTTGAAAATATTCAAAACATAAAGAGAAAGCTTCAGACTTTATATGATGTAGGTCTAGGGTATATAAAACTTGGGCAGCCTTCTACTGAGCTTTCTGGAGGTGAGGCCCAAAGAGTAAAACTTGCTACAGAATTAAGCAAGAGAAGTACTGGAAAAACTCTCTATATATTGGATGAACCTACAACAGGACTTCATATGGCGGATATTCATAAACTCATTCAAGTGCTAGATAAGCTAGTGGAAAATGGCAATTCTGTAGTGGTCATTGAACACAATTTAGATGTGATAAAGACTGCAGATTATATTATAGACTTAGGTCCAGAAGGTGGGGATGAAGGGGGAACTATTGTTGCAACAGGAACCCCAGAGGAAATAACTAAAGTAGATGCTTCATATACTGGACAATTTTTGAAAGAAGTCTTAAAGTAAATTTATGTTTAAATCCTCTATTTTTGTCCATACTCTTTATAGGGAGGGATATGGATGAAAAAGAGGATTCTTTGTTTTTTGATGCTTTTTTATTTGATATTTTCGTTGTATACTATGGTTTTTTCTCAAAACAATTACAATAAAATAGATGTTTCTTTTAAAGATATTGTTTTAAAGGGTCAGGGAGGAATATATGATTTGCATGGAGAAACCTTTTATTACAACAATAAACTTTATGCTCCAGTTTCAAATGTCATAAAAGCTTTGGGGGGAGAAGGAATATTAAATAAAGAAGAAAATGAGATAACTATAAGAAATTATAGGGACTTTGAAGAATGCAATAGTTTAAATGGAGAAGTGTTTGCCTATGGTATGATAATGAGCATTGATTATCAATCTAGAGAACTAGAAATAGAACAGTATTTAGATGACAATAGTATAGAATTGCCTTCTAAAGTAGAAGTTAAAAGAGATGTTAGTATACTATTTGAAAGAAACGACAAGAAGATGAATTTGGATTTTGCTGATTTGAAAGCAGGAGATAGGATAGGTTTTATTTTGGATAAGGGGAAGAATGTAAGAGCAATTATTTTGTCTAAATAGTGTTTTATAAAAAAGCATAGAAAAACTTTATGATTTTTGGTACAATATCATTGCAATATTTATTATGAACAGAAAGAGGTATTTTATGAGTCAAATTGTACTTTATGTAATAATATTTTTTTCATTGTTGGGAGCTATAGACAAATTGCTAGGAAATAAGTTTGGACTTGGTGCAAAGTTTGAGGAAGGCTTTAAAGGTATGGGAAGTCTTGCAATGACTATGATAGGAATATATTGTCTTTCACCTGTCATAGCTCATTATTTTTTGTCTTTTTTGTTGCCTCTATCAAGGGTGACAGGAGCGGATCCTTCTATTTTTATAGGCAGTATTTTAGCTTGTGATATGGGAGGATATACTGCAGCTGTAGAGATTGCAGCCAATGAGGAAATTGCAAAGTTTTCTGGAATTATTTTAGCTTCAATGATGGGAGCTACTATATCTTTTACTATACCTATTGCTACAAATATATTGTCCAAGGAGGATTTTGATTATTTTGCCAAGGGCGTATTGTCTGGGATAGTGACTATACCTGTTGGATGCCTAATAGGTGGACTAGCTATGGGATTAGGTATTAGAGATATATTTATGAATATAATTCCAATTGTTGTGCTTTCTGTAGTTATAGCTGTATGTCTTGTAAAGATTAAAGAAAAAATTGTGAAATTGTTTGTCAATATAGGTAAAGTAATTTTTGTTGTAAGCCTTGTTGGACTTATATTGAGTATATTGAACTTTGTACTTGGTATAAATATATTGCCTGGAATGATACCTTTTGAAGAGGGAATTGTAGTAGTAGGCAAAATAGCAGTTATATTGTCAGGAGCTTATCCTTTGATTTATTTTTTGTCAAAGGTATTAGAAAAAGGGTTGTCAAGTTTAAGTGAGAAATTAGGGGTAAATGATATCTCTATACTAGGTCTTATAACTTCTTTGGCCAACAATGTGCCAACTCTTGGAATTTTAAAGGATATGGACTGGAAGGGCAAGATAGTAAACTCAGCTTTTGCGGTGAGTGGTGCTTTTACTTTTGGAGGTCAATTGGGTTTTGTGTCAGGTGTTTCTGAAGATGTAGTAATTCCCTTTATACTTGCTAAGCTTGCAGCAGGATTTAGTGGAATACTTGTTGCTATTTTCTTTATAAAGTTAGAAGAGAAAAACAAAAAAAGTGTGATATAATTGTTT
>JAKPAR010000281.1 GCA_029779375.1 Bacillota bacterium
ATTGATACAGAAAGTGGTTTTGTAAAATTTGGGACATTGAAAAGGTTGGCAACTGTCATGGATTCTAATTACTATAGAATAGAGGATTTAGATGATAAAAAAATAGTCAATACAGTGAAAAATTTGGCTAAGCCAAGTTTATAAATAAAAGGGAGGAAGAAGCATATGAAGAAAAAATAGAGGAAAATGCAGATACAACTCAAACTAGTTATTCATTGGTTATAATAGATGCAAATGAACGTGAAGTGGAACTTGAAAATAAACCAGAAAAAGTTGTGGTATTATCAGGAACACTGTTGGCACCATATTGTGCAGTTGACGGGGAAGTTATAGGAATCAACATGAAACGCAAGAAATTGTGGATAACAACAAGGGAAAAGTAGATGAGATTGTGGATAAGTTGCCAGCAGAAAATAAATAAGTTTTTTTGTAAGCAATTCGTTTGGGACTATGAAATTGACTAATAAGGATATAATCAAATCTATTTTTGTAGATGAAACTGGGGCTAAAAGGCAAGTTATTTGGAATATTAGATTACCTAGAACTATAGTGGCTTGCTTGGTGGGTATGAATCTTGCCCTTTCTGGGACAATATTGCAAGGGGTTATGGGAAATCTCCTTGCAGATCCACAGATAATCGGTATTTCATCAGGGGCAGGGTTGGCAGGAATTTTAATACTTGTAGTGTTCCCTGAGGCCATTCACCTTATGGCTCCATTTTTCTTGCATTTATTGAGGAAAGCAGATTAAAGTTTAAGATTAGGGGTGTTATGTATGAAATTAGTAGTTGTTACTGTATCTAATCCTGTAGCTATTGATATGTCAAGATTCTACAAGAAGATTAAAGAAGAGTGTGGGGATATATTTGATTTAAAACTTTTTTATGTGGGCAGAGGATGTAAAAAAGAAAAGCTTTTTCAAATTGAAAATTGTATAGAAAAAGCAGATTTTGTACTTACGGACCTCATGGGAGCTCCAGAAGATGTAATAGTTGCTACTGTAGCAGGATGTAAAAAATGTAGCGGAGATATAGTGAATATTGGAGGACAGGGAAAGCAAATTGGTCCATATCTAAAATTAGGTTCTTTGAGTGCTAAAGATATGAAAATGGGTTCTAAGAAGGGGAAAAAAGATATTGATGTAGAAGCTATAATGAAAATGATGGATATGGCTGAAAAGATGGGGAAAGCTGTACCTTTTGGGAAACCTAGAGATATGAGAAACTTAGTCCTTATATCGAAATATTGGAAACTTGCTGGAGAAGGGATAGAAGATTTATTTTATTTAATTCTCAGAGAATATGGGAAGGTAAAAGATCTTCCAAAACCAAGGGAGCCAAAAGAAAATAAACCTATTTCTATATGTGATCCTGTAACTTTGAAGACATATAAGAATTGGGGAGAATATGCTGATGATAATGGTTTTGATGAAGATAAACCTATGGTTGCAGTTTTATACCGTAGTGACAATTATC
>JAKPAR010000286.1 GCA_029779375.1 Bacillota bacterium
TATAATTCTAATATAGAATTCCAAAAGTTGTTCAATAGTGTAAAGGATATGTTCATAAAAGACTATATACTCTTGGATAGTTCAGCCATATTGTTAGATGCCCTCATAAAAGAAAAAGGGCTCAAATATATTGTAAATATTAGTTCCGAAATACTTCAAAATCCTGTCATACTCATAGATTCAGGATTTAAGGTACTAGCTCATTCAGATGTAGAAGAAATAACTGAATCCTTTTGGCTCAACAATATAAATATGGGCTATTGTTCCTATGAATTCATTTCTGCAGTTAAAAAGATAAAGTCCTTCCAAAGCTCTCCAAATACCAACGAACCCTTTATAGTCATCTGCCCTGAAAGTCCCATAAGAAAACTAGTCAGCAAAGTAATTATAGATGGAAATTCTGTAGGTTATGTCATTATCCTAGAATCCAACGAAAAGTTTACAGACAATACTTATGAAGTGATAAAACTTTTGAGCAATGTTATCTCTGAAGAACTAAAAAAGGACCAAGTTTATAGGAATTTAAATGGACTTATGTATGAAAATTTAATTGTTGATATATTGGAAAAAAGTGTTGCAAATGAAAGAACTCTAAAAGAAAGAATGAAGTCTGCAAATTGCAATTTTGGAGACAATTTATATCTACTGGTAGCTGAAATATCCAATTACAATACTACAAATACTCCTCCCAATTCCTTGAAGCAATCTTTGGAACAAATATTTTCCGAATACAAGTCTCTATTTTATAAAGATCATATATTGGTATTGGTGGATTTGAAAAAAGACTCTTCTATAAGCCCTAAGGCAAAGAAAAAACTTGTAGATTTTCTGGAAAAGCAAGGCATAACATTGGCTGTAAGCACTAATTTTCACAATATTTTGAATATAGGAAACTCCTACAAGCAGTGCAAAGATACTTTGGAATTGGCCTCAAAGTTAAATTTAAATGGAAATGTATTTTTCTATGAAGATCTTAAATTCTACCATCTATTGTGCAATACCAATCCAAATATAGACCTTTTAAATTTTTGTAGCGATGGGCTATTGAAACTCATTGACTATGACAAGAAAAACAACACCGAATATTTTAAAACCCTAAAGGCCTATATTGCTGCAGATAAAAATGCTGTGCAAACTGCAAAAAATATGTATATCCATAGGAATACTATAAACTATAGATTAAACAAAATAAAAGAAATTGCAAATTTGGACTTGGAAAATGGGGATGAAATTTTTAGGCTGACTATGTCTATGAAAATACTAGAATTCAATGAACATCATTAAAAAACACAGGGAGGAATTGTTTTTTAAACAGCCCGTCCCTGTGTTTTAAGATTAATGAGTTTGGCCTTCTGAAACTTTTATATCTTGTTTGTTTTCTACTACTGCTTCAATGGCAAGAGTTAAAGCTTTGATGATATCGTTTAGATTCATACTTGCTGTAGCTCTTTTGTCAACTACTTGTTCTGGAAGAAATGGCACATGAATGAATCCACCCTTTATATTTGGATATTTCTTGTCAATTAAATAATGTAGCCCATACATGATGTGATTACATACATAAGTTCCAGCGGTATTTGATACGCTGGCAGGGATGCCACCTTCCCTTATTTTTTGAACCATAGCTTTTATAGGAAGTTGTGAAAAATATGCTGGTTCGCCATCTTCAAATATTGGCTCATCTACAGGCATATTTCCTTCGTTGTCTCCTATAGGTGCATCGCTTATATTTATAGCTACTCTTTCAACAGTCAT
>JAKPAR010000297.1 GCA_029779375.1 Bacillota bacterium
TGTTAGAACCCCTAGACCAGTAAAGGAAAGACTCCCTATAGATAGATTGCTTGTCACTGGTCAAAGAGTATTGGATATATTTTTTCCTATAGCTAAAGGTGGAACTGCTGCTATTCCAGGAGGATTTGGTACAGGAAAGACTATGACTCAACATCAATTGGCAAAATGGTCTGATGCAGATATCATAGTTTATATTGGATGTGGAGAAAGAGGAAATGAGATGACAGAAGTTCTTGAGGATTTTCCTAAACTTATAGATCCTAAAAGCAATAAACCTATTATGGAAAGAACTGTACTTATAGCAAATACTTCAAATATGCCTGTAGCTGCAAGGGAAGCTAGTATTTATACAGGTATAACTATAGCTGAATATTTTAGGGATATGGGCTATCATGTAGCTATAATGGCTGATTCCACATCTAGATGGGCTGAAGCATTGAGAGAAATATCAGGGAGACTTGAGGAGATGCCAGCAGAAGAAGGCTATCCTGCTTATCTTCCTACAAGACTTGCTGAATTTTATGAAAGAGCAGGTTATGTGACTACATTGGATGGGAAAGAGGGTTCTGTAACTATTATAGGGGCAGTATCTCCAGCAGGAGGAGATTTTTCAGAGCCAGTTACGGAAAACACTAAAAGATTTGTAAATGTATTTTTAGCTCTTGATAGAGAGTTGGCTTATTCAAGGCACTATCCTGCTATAAATTGGCTTACAAGTTATAGTGGATATGTAGAAATGCTTAGGGATTTTTATGAAAGGGAATTAGAAGAAGATGTAATTGCTTTGCGTGGTAAGATGTTGAAATTATTGTATGAAGAAGATAAATTGAAAGATTTAGTTTTGCTTGTAGGAGAAGATGTACTTCCAGATGAACAAAGACTTATACTTGAAATTGCCAAAGTAATAAAGATTGGATTTTTACAACAAAATGCTTTTCATAAAGAGGACACTTTTGTTCCGCTAAAAAAGCAATTTGAGATGCTAAAAACCATATTTAAACTTTATGAAAGAGGTTTTATATGTATTAAAAAAGGTATTCCTATTTCTCAAGTCAAGGAAAATGAACTCTTTGAAGATGTCATAAAGATGAAATATACTATTCCAAATGACAATTTAGAGGGTATAAAAGTTTTAAATGAAAAGATAGATAATTATTATGATGTATTAGAGGAAAAATACTCTAAATAGAGAGGTAGATATATATGAGAAAAGAGTATTTACAGCTAGATAAAATAGAGGGAGCAATAGTTGAGCTTTCAAACATTCATGATGCTCGTTATGGGGAAATAGTAGAAGTAGAAGATGAAAGAGGAGATAAGAAATTAGGAAGAGTTATAAAAATTGAAAATGAAAGAGTTATAATTCAAGTTTTTGGTTCTACTGTAGGGATGTCTACTCATGGCACTAAGGTTCGTTTTCAAGGGAAACCTTTTGAAATACCTTTGTCTAAAGATATTTTAGGTAGAACTTTTAATGGAGTTGGAAAGCCTATCGATGGTGGAGGAGAAATATATTCAAAGGAGACTTTCAATATAAATGGGAGGCCAATAAATCCTGTAGCAAGGGAATATCCAAGAGATTATATACAAACAGGGATTTCGTCTATAGATGGTCTTATAACATTGATACGAGGACAAAAATTGCCTATATTTTCAGCAAGTGGGCTTCCACACAATGAATTGGCAGCACAAATTGTAAGATATGCAAAAATAAAATCTAAAGATGGGGAAAAGACAAATTTTTGTATAGTATTTGCTGCTATGGGTGTTAAACATGATGAGGCTCATTTTTTTAGAGATACATTTGAAAAATCTCATGTTTTAGATAGAGTTGTCATGTATGTAAACTATGCGGATGATCCCATAATGGAAAGAATTATTTCACCTAGATGTGCACTGACTGCTGCTGAATATTTAGCATTTGAAGAAAACATGCATGTATTAGTCATAATGACGGATATTACAAGCTATGGAGAAGCTTTAAGGGAAATTTCATCTTTAAGAGAAGAAGTTCCAAGTAGAAGGGGATATCCTGGATATCTATATTCAGATTTGGCTAGTTTATATGAAAGAGCTGGGATGTTAAAAAACAAAGAAGGATCTATAACTCTCATACCAATTCTTACTATGCCAAATGATGATATTACTCATCCTATACCAGATTTGACAGGATATATAACAGAAGGGCAAATAGTTCTTTCAAGAGAATTGTATCAAAAAAATATTTATCCACCTATAAATGTACTACCTTCACTTTCAAGACTTATGAAAGATGGAATAGGAGAAGGATTTACAAGAAAAGATCATCCAGATGTGGCAAATCAACTTTTTTCATCTTATTCAAAAGTTCAAGAAGTAAGGGCTCTTGCACAAATAATAGGAGAAGATGACTTGTCAGATAATGACAAAAAATATCTAGAGTTTGGAAGGCAATTTGAAGAAGTATTTATAACTCAAGGATTTAATGAAAATAGAGATATATTAGATACTTTAAATTTAGGATGGGAAATCCTTAAAATACTTCCTAAAGAAGAATTGGATAGATTAGATTCGAAATTGATAGAAGAGTATCTAGGGAAATAGGTGATTTTATGGCTGTATATAAAATGACTCCAACAAAAGCTAATTTGATGAAAGCTAAAAGTTCTCTTGAATTTTCTAAAAAAGGGTATGATCTTTTGGACAAAAAGAGGACTGTTCTTATAAGAGAAATGATGGCTTTAATTGATGAAGCCAATAAAATAGAAGAAGAAATAAATGAAGGTTTCAAAGAGGCATATGAAAAACTTAAATATGCTAATATAACTATGGGCTCAGAAAACATTGAAGAAATAGCTATGTCATTGGGGAAAGAAGAGGAATTTGAGATTTTATTTAAAAGTGTTATGGGGGTTGAAATACCTTATATAAAATATGAAGAGAGGCCATTTTCTACGGAGTATGGATTTTTTAGAACAAATCCAACATTTGATATGGCAGTACTAAATTTTATAAAAATAAGATATTTAGTTTATAGATTGGCAGAAATAGAAAACTCTATTTATAAATTAGCTATGGAAATAAAAAAGACTCAAAAAAGAGCCAATGCTTTAGAGAAAATTCAAATTCCTAAATATACAAGAGAGATAAAATCCATACAAGAAGTATTGGAAGAAAAAGAACGGGAAGATTTCTTTAGACTAAAAAGAGTAAAGGGCAAAAAATAAGGCTAGCAAATTGTAGCCTTATTTTTGTTAATTTTTTTGTATTTAGAATATTAAGATAATTTAATAAACATATAAAGGTAAAAATTTTCTTTTGTCGAATTAATATATATTATTGTATTTAGAGGTGATTGGATGGACACGAGTGTTTTTGTAGATTTTAAAGAAAAGATAATAGAAAATGTTTCAAAAGTAATAGTAGGGAAAAGTGATGTCATTGAACTTTTGATAGTCTCTTTTATATCAGGAGGTCATGTACTATTAGAAGATATTCCTGGAGTGGGAAAGACCATGCTTGTCAAGTCTTTTTCAAGGACATTGGGATTACCTTTCAAGAGAATTCAATTTACTCCAGATTTGCTTCCATCAGATCTTACAGGGATAAATTTTTACAATCAAAAGATAAATGAATTTGAATACAGAGAAGGTCCACTGTTTGCAAATATAGTATTGGCAGATGAGATAAACAGAGCAACTCCAAGAACTCAGTCAAGTTTGCTAGAGGCCATGGAGGAAAAGCAAATAACAGTAGATGGCGAAACTAGAAGATTAAATATTCCTTTTATGGTATTGGCTACTCAAAATCCAGTAGAATCTTATGGAACTTTTCCACTTCCAGAAGCTCAATTGGACAGATTTTTTATGAGAATAAATATGGGATATCCTACTAGAGAAGAAGAAAAGAAGATTATACATAAAAATACTTCCTTTAATATTGTAGATAGTCTTTCCAAAGTAATTCAAGAAGAAGAGCTAGAATATGTTTTAGAAAATTATAGCAAAGTAACTATTTCAGAAGATGTCTTAAATTATATCATGGATATAGTAGAGGCTACTAGAAATGATATAAAAATTCAGCTTGGTGTAAGCCCAAGGGGAACAATAGCACTATATAAAGCTTGTCAATCCTATGCAGCAATAAATGGTAGGGACTATATAATTCCAGAAGATATAAAGAAAATGGCACCTCACGTATTCAATCATAGAATACTTGTAAAAGGCATAAGTAAAATGGAAGATGGAGAAAAAGTGATAAAGGATATACTTGAAAAGATAAATGTTCCTACAGAGGAGATTTAGCTATGATCTGGTTTTATATTATATTGGTAGTCTTGACTTTTTCATTAAATAAATTAACTATAAAATATGGATTTAACAAAATTAATTATAAAAGAGAAATATCCAAGAAAAATGTAGAAATAGATGAAGAGTTTGATATAACTACAATATTAGAAAATAACAAGAGACTTCCAGTTACGTTTTTACAAGTAAATGAAAGGTTTCCTGATAGTTTCCATTTTAAATTTAAGACCAATTCTACAGAAACACCTGGATATGTAGTTCATACAGTAGACTTTTTTCTTATGCCTTATCAAAGAGTAAAAAAGACTTATACCATGCTATCAAAACAACGTGGTGTATATATGTTTAGAAATGTCTCTTTATCTTTAGGGGATTTTATAGGTTTTGAAAGTATAGACAAAGAAATTGAATATCTGCAGGAATTGGTTGTCCTTCCAAAACCTCTTTATTTGGAGGACTCTTTGGTTCCCTATGGGAACTATATGGGAGATATTTCTGTTAGAAGATGGATAATTGATGACCCATTGATGACTTTAGGAATTAGGGAATACACTGGAAGAGAACCTCAAAAACATATTCACTGGAATTCATCCATTAGATATGGAAAACTCATGGTTAAAAATTTTGATTTTACTACAGATAATAGTTTAGTGTTTATTTTAAATATAGAATCCCATAAACCTTTCTGGTCTTTTATAGATAAAGAAAGTATAGAAGAGTGCATATCACTATCTAGAGGGATACTTGAAGAAATCGAAGAGGCAAAAATACCTTATGGATTTACTACAAATTCTCAAATATATGGTTTTTATAATGGAGAAAATATAACATATCCAGGAGTAGGCTCAAGCCATTTGGAATATTTGTTGGAAATGCTAGGTAGGGTTTCTTACAGCATAACAGTACCCTTAGAAGAACTCATTGAAAATATCATGAATAGAAGTGAAAAGTACACTACTTATGTAATTGTTACCCCGAGAGTATTTAAATCATATATAGAGCCAATAGAAAACTTCAGTAGACAAGTAAATAGTTTGATTTTAATTTCTTTAGAAGAAGAAAATTTAGATTGTTTAAGTGAATCTATTATCAAATATGTGAGGAGAAAATAGATGGTAGGATTTAAAATTTTAGAAATCATGATGAATTTTTCCTTTGTATTTGCCATAACTACATACTTTTTGCCCTATAGTACTCTTGTAGGAAATTCTAATGGCCTTTTTAACTATATGCTTATATATATATGGACTGTATTTGTAACTTATATAGGCTGCAAGTTAAAAGAACAGAAGAAATTCTATTTTTTAGTCATTCTTCTTATGTTGCCAATTCTTCTATTTTATAAAAATGCCAATTTCACAATGCTTACATCTATTGCCATGGGTTTTTATCTATATAAATATAAAGATTTATCTTCATCTTCTTCTGTAAAATTAAGTTTTAAGAAAGGAATTGGAATTTTCACTGCCGTAATTGCATTATCTTTGGTGACAATGACTTATTCTTTTATAAATAGAGTATCAGGTTTTTTCATGATTATATATTTTATGACTGGAGTCATACTGATTAGAAGTTTAAGATATTTAGAGCATAACAAGGATATGGAAAAAATAAATGGACAAAACATAAAATATTCAGTTTTTATAGTAGCATTTTCCCTTATATTGAGTACAGAGAAAGTTTTAAATGCAATATTACATGGTTTGAAAGTCACATATGATTTTTTAATAGATATGATATTTAAATTGTTTTATTGGGTTTTTATTGGTGCAGGATATATAGCTATGTTCTTGATAAAGATATTTCAAAAGTTTTTAAGGAATGGCAAATTTGAAATGCAAGAACAAAAACCTCCTGAGGAAACCTTAGAAGAGTTTATGAAAACAAATCAAGGTGAAATTTCTCCTGTATTTTTAGCAATAATAGACTGGGTATTCAAAATACTATTTATGGCTTTGATATTGTATATAATATGGAGAGTATTTAAAAGGAATATGTCTAAAAATATTATAGAAGAAGAATATATAGAGGAAAAGGAATATATTGGAGAAAAGAAGAAAAACAAGAAGAGAATTAGGATATTTAGACCTAAAAATGAAAAAGAAGCCATAAGGTATTATTATAGAAAATTTTTAAACAAATGCTTAAAAGATGATATAGCTATAGAAAGTCATGATACTACTATGGAAATAAACAAAAAAGCTGAAGCCCATTATGCTCATGAATCTCTTGAAAGTTTGAGAAACACTTATATAGACGTGAGATATGGAGAAGTAGAAGTAAACAAAGATATAGTAAAAGAATTTAAAGAAAACTACAAGAAAATATGAAAAGCACCGCTTTGCGGTGCTTTATTTATGTTCTTCCAACAAATTGTGTTTGATTGTCCACAAAGGCTTGGACAAATCTACAAAATATTCATGAGGACTTTCTAAACGAGTGACTTCTTCCCACAAAGTATTTATTTGTTCATTGCAATAATTTTTTATTTCATTTATATTTGGGCTTGTATATACAGGTTCTCCTTTGTCAAATATCTGAACTAATAGTTTTCTTGCATAAAAGTTTGTAACTGTTTTTTTCTTCCATGTGTACAGAGGATGAAATATTTCATAGGGCTTGGAATTGTCAATTTCTTCATCATGTAGAGTAACTACATCGGCAATGGCTTTGCCAGTTTTTTTGTCATACAATCTTTGAACTTGTTTGAATCCTGGCACAGTTATTTTTTCTACATTTTCACTTACTTTTATTTTTGGTACAATTTGACCATTTTCTTCAATGGCGGCCAATTTATATACTCCACCAAATACTGGTTCGGATTTAGCTGTGATGAGTCTTTCACCTACTCCAAAGGAGTCTATTTTTGCTCCTTGGTTTAGTAAATCCCTTATGACATATTCATCAAGAGCATTGCTGGCTACAATGGAACAATCCTCAAAGCCTGCTTCATCTAGCATTTTTCTAGCTTCTTTTGACAGATAAGCTATATCTCCGCTATCTATACGAACTCCCTTTGGTCTAAATCCTTTTGGAATGAGCTCTTCATTGAAAGCCTTTATGGCATTTGGAATTCCTGATTTTAATACATTGTATGTGTCTACTAACAATACACAATTGTCAGGATAAAGTCTTGCATAAGCTTTAAAAGCATCTAGTTCAGAAGGAAATACTTGAATCCAACTATGTGCCATAGTTCCCAAGGCCGGTACATCAAAATCTCTATCTACAATAGTACAAGCTGTACCTACGCAACCTCCGATATAAGCTGCTCTGGCTCCCAAAATAGCACCTTCATATCCTTGAGCTCTACGAGAACCAAATTCCATTACAGCTCTTCCATTGGCGGCTCTAACTATTCTATTAGATTTTGTTGCAATAAGACTTTGGTGATTAATAGTCAATAGCACCATGGTTTCTATTATTTGTGCTTGAATAATTGGTCCTCTCACTGTAACTATAGGTTCTTGAGGGAAAATAGGAGTTCCTTCAGGAATAGCCCATACATCACATTCAAACTTAAAATTTTTCAAATACTCAAGGAAATCTTCACTAAATATGTTTTTGCTTCTAAAGTACTCAATATCATCTTCATCAAATCTTAAGTTTTTTAAGTATTCAATTAGTTGTTCTACTCCAGCCATTATTGCAAAACCGCCATCATCTGGGATGTCTCTGAAAAACATGTCAAAATAAGCAATCCTGTCTTTCATTCCACATTCAAGGTAACCGTTTGCCATAGTGAATTCATAGAAATCAGCTAGCATGGACAAGTTTTTTTTATCTTTCCAATCAATATTGGTCATTGCTAATTCTCCTTTTATAATTATAATGTTACATTCATTATATTTCTAATTGTGAAAAATTTCAATACAATTGATATATATAAACAGGTGACCCCAATATTGTCTTATTGAAGCCACCTGTTATTTAGAATAGAACCTATAGAAATTATCCCAACCATTTGAAAAACCAAAAGCTATACTTTCCAAACTTCTTATCAACTCTCCCTTTTACAATTTATTTTTAGTCTACAACCATTTGAAAATGCACATAATGCTTAAAACTTAAATACTACCAACTATACCAACTACATAAACAAATTCTGGATTTGAATGAACAAACAATGGTTGGTATAAATCTACTAGTTCTATTTACTTTAATTATATACTATGCTAAAGTAAATGTAAAGACTTTTTTCGAAATTTTTCAAATATTTTTAAATTTTATTTTTAAAATAAAAGAGAATAGCTAAATAGCTATTCTCTACGATAAAATCAATTGGAGGAAAGTAGTTTTTCTCCTTTTGGTGTTATAACCATGGTATTGAGTGAAGAACTGCTACAGTTGAAGCTACAAAACTTACAATTTCTACTACAATGGCTTGGTTTTTCTTCTTCAAGATAACCCATTCTTTTTAATTGTTCTAAAGCATTTCCTACCATGTCTTCACTTACGTTTAATTTGTCAGCTAAAGATTTTTTAGAAAATATAGGCTGACGTTTTATTTCTCTTAATGTTTCAACCAACATAATATCAGCTCCTTTTTAGCTAAATCCCAATAGTGTTCCTATTTGGTAAACAAGAACTGCTCCTATCCATCCCACTAGAAAAGTATATAGGGCAGCAAAGAGAGCCCACTTGCTTGAATTGGTTTCTTTTCTTATAGTAGCTATAGTAGCTGCACAAGGTGTGTACAATAAGGTCATGACCATAAATGAAATAGCGGACAGAGGAGTAAAAGCATTTTGTACTGCGGATATAAGAGCTGCTCCTTCTCCTACACCTGTATATACCATGCCTAGAGTAGCTATGACAGCTTCTTTGGCCGCTAATCCTGCAAACAATCCTACAGCTGCTTGCCAAGTTCCAAATCCAGCGGGTTTAAATATAGGCGCTATAAAAGTGCCTATTTGTCCTAATATACTATTTTTGCTATAAGGTTCAACTCCAAGAGGTAGAACTGCTAGAATCCAAAGTATTGTCACTACAGCAAATATAGTAGTTCCAGCTCTTTTTAGAAATCCTGATACATTGTCCCACATATTTCTTAATACATTTCTAAAAGAAGGCAATCTATAAGGGGGAAGTTCCATGATAAAATAGGATGTTTCACCTTTAAATAGAGTTTTGCTAAAAATTTTGCCCATCAACAATGCCACAAGAATTCCCAAAAAATAAAGCAAAAACAAAACTAGTCCACCTTTGTCAGGGAAAAAGGCAGCAATAAATACTAAATAAACGGGAATTCTAGCACCACAAGACATAAAAGGATTTATGAGAGTGGCAATCATCCTATCTTTTTTACTGTCTAAAGTCCTTGTAGCCATGATCCCAGGTACATTGCAGCCAAAACCTACTATCATGGAAATAAAAGTTTTACCTTGAAGTCCCAGTGCTCTCATGATATTGTCCATTACATAAGCAGCTCTAGCCATATATCCACTATCTTCCAATATACCCATAAGCATATATAATACCACTATCAATGGTATGAATTCTAAAACGGCTCCAACTCCGCCTATAATTCCTTCTGAAACAAAAGAAACAAGCCACTTAGGAGAATTGGTTTTAACAAGGGAGTTTTTTATGATTTCGCCCAAAGCACCCATGGCCTCAGACATAAGTCCTCCAAGCAAATCTTCTCCCACAGCAAAAGTTAATTGAAATACTAATAGCATAATCAATGCGAAAATAGGAATACCTAGCCATTTATTTGTAACTATTTTATCTATCTTATCCGTTTTGGTTTCTACATCTTCTTTAGGCCTTTTCACAGCTTTTTTAACTACATTGTTGACAAATTCATATCTTTTATCTACAATTTTCAACTCATAATCATCTATATTATCTTTTATTCTGTCAATAGTATCTTTAAATTCAGTAGAGGAATTTAAAGATTCATCATTACTTAATAGTTCATATATATATTTATCTCCTTCTAAAAGTTTTATAGCAATCCATTGGGAAGGATATTCAAAATTTTTGTTATTTAAAAGTCTTTCTAAATTTTTTATTTCTCTGTCAATATCTTCTCCATAGCTTATTTTAACATTAGGTTTTATATCTTTATCAATCAATTCAATGGACATTTTAATCAATTCATCAATACCTTTTCTTTTAGATGCAATGGTTGGAACAATAGGCACACCTAGCTCTTTTGAAAGAGCTTCAATATCGAAATTGATATTTCTTTCTTGTGCTTCATCTATCATATTTAATGCCACAACTACTTTAGCTTTCATTTCCAATAGTTGAGTAGTTAAATACAAATTTCTTTCAATATTTGTTGCATCCACTACATTTATGACCACATCTGGATTTCCTTTAAGAATAAAATCCCTTGCAACTATTTCATCTTCTGAAAAAGCTCCAAGGCTATAAGTTCCAGGTAAATCTACTACATTGTATGTTTTCCCGTTAAATTTAAATTTTCCTTCTTTTTTTTCCACAGTAACACCGGGCCAATTGCCTACATGCTGATTTGAGCCTGTAAGAGCATTAAAGACCGTGGTTTTACCACTATTTGGATTACCTACCAAAGCTAAAGTATTCACAAAAGTCCCTCCTTAAATCAAATAGCAATCATTATTTTTTCCGCCAATCCACGACCTACAGCAATTTTATTTCCAAATAAGGAAACTATTACAGGTCCAGTATCATTTTTTACAACTTTAACTTCAGTTCCTGTATTTAAGCCCATTTCATATAGGCGTTTAGTGGCACAATTTCCTGCAACAATTTCTTTTATTACGCCTCTGTCGCCAGGTTTTAAATGAGTTAAAGCTTTAGTTTTCATGTCCATTCCTCCCCTATGTTGCAAGATATATTAGAAATATTCAAATATATCGAAACTGATAATCATTATCAATATCATGATAGTATATTATGACACAAAAAGCAATAGCTTTGGTGAAAAACTTTTTATACATTTAGAACAAGGTAAATAGATACTAGTTTGTAATTGGTTTGTAACTGCTTTGTAACCAAGTATTACTAATATGATGATATTATATATTCAAGAGGACAGGGAAAAATATTTAAGGAGTGGTGAATATGAATAAAAAAATTACAACATTATTTTTAACAGGTGTATTGGCTGTTTCTTCTTTGAGCATTGTCTATGCAGCACCAAAGAAAGCAGGTCAAGGAAAGGGGCTTGTTCTTTCTAAAGGACAATATGTTATAGAACAAAAACAAGCGGATGTAAATGGAGATAAAATAAAAGACACTGTATTTTTAATAGGAGAAAAAGATAAAAAAGAAGACATATACAATAAAAATATAATGGTTAAAGTAGTAGATGGAAAGAAAAATCAAGTAAAGGATATAAAATTTAAAGATTTTGGTGGATATGAAGGTGAATTGTTTTTAGGAGATTTTACAGGAGATAAGGTTTCAGATATAATGGTTACTGCATCAACAGGAGGTAGTGGTGGTATAGTAAATACTAGAATAGCAACTATAAAAGATAACAAGGTTAAAGAAATATTTAAAGAAGAAGATAAACAAGGTTTGAATTTTACTGGGAAATTTGTTGATGGATTTAAAGCAGAACTTAAAGATCCTAAAAACAACAAGGAAATAATTTTAGATGTAAGTGCTTTTAAAGATATGTATGTAGAAGGAAAAATATATGATAAAGATGGAAAACTTCTAGAAAAAGTTGAACCATGGACAGATCCATTTTCTATGATTGATGCTGTAGATATGGATGGAGATGGAGTATATGAGTTGAAGGGATATCAAAAAATATCTGGTTCATGTCATGCAAATACTATATCAAGAATAAACACAATTTGGAAATATGAAAATGAAAAGTGGAATATAAAAGAAGCTGATTATTCAACTTTCTTAAAATAAGAATAAACCCCTTTACGAAAAATTGTCTATCTAAATGATAGACAATTTTTTATTTGTTATAAAATTTTTTTATAACAAATATTATTAGTATTATTGTCAATATAGCAAAGAATACAGGCATCCATGTAAGAATAACATTTTTTATAGCAAATTTCATAGATAAAATCCCCCTTTTGAACAAATTTATCTATTTCCATTATATCCTAACAACTAGATGAATTTAAAGTTATCTTTACAAAAATAAGAAGAAGTGTTATTATAAATATAACCCACCGGTAGGGGGTGGGGTACATTGGAGGTGAAATTAGATTGGGGAAAATAGTTCTTCGTATAGATGGAATGAGCTGTGCTGCTTGTTCTCAAAGGGTAGAAAGGGCTTTAAAGAAAGTGGAAGGTGTTGTGAATGCCAATGTAAATTTGACTACCAACAAGGCAACAGTTTTTACTGCATCTGATGATTTAAGAGCAGAAGAACTCATAAAAGCTGTAGAAAAAGCGGGATATCATGCAGAAGTGGAAGTAAATAGAAATCCTTACAAGGAAAAAGAAATAAGAGAAAAAGAGATAAAAACTTTAAAGACTCTTTTTATTTTTTCAGCTATTTTAAGTATTCCACTATTTTCAGCTATGTTTTTTCATATGGCAGGAGTTCATACTATACTTTCCAATGGTTATTTTCAATTGGTTTTAGCTACAATAGTGCAGTTCACAGCTGGCCTTAAATTTTACAAAGGAGCTTTCAACTCTATAAGAGGTGGAGGAGCCAATATGGATGTGCTTGTTGCTATGGGTACTAGTGCGGCCTATTTCTATAGTGTATATAATTTGCTTTCAGGAGTAGAAGAATATTATTTTGAATCTTCCGCTATGATCATTACATTGATACTTCTAGGGAAAACTTTTGAGGCAGTGGCTAAAGGGAAAACCTCTGAAGCCATAAAGAAATTGATGAAATTGCAACCAAAAGTAGCAAGAGTACTAAAGGATGGCGTAGAAGTTGATATTCCTATAGAAGATGTAGAAGTTGGAGATATTGTTGTAGTAAGACCTGGTGAAAAAATTCCTGTAGATGGAATAATAGTTGAAGGAAGTTCTTCTATAGATGAATCAATGCTTACAGGAGAAAGTATTCCAGTAGATAAAGGTGTAGGAGATGAAGTTATAGGTGCTACTATAAATAAATATGGTACATTTAAATTTGAAGCTAAAAAAGTAGGAAATGATACAGCTCTTGCTCAAATAATAAAACTAGTAGAAGATGCTCAAGGCTCTAAAGCTCCAGTCCAAAGACTTGCAGACAGGATTTCAAGTATATTTGTACCAACGGTACTTTTTATAGCATTGGGAACATTTCTCATATGGTATTTTGTCAGAGGAGATTTTAGTCATGCTCTCCTAAGTGCCGTGGCGGTATTAGTTATAGCGTGTCCATGTGCATTGGGATTAGCTACACCTACAGCTATTATGGTGGGGACAGGAAAGGGAGCAGAAAAGGGAATTCTCATAAAAGGTGGGGAATATCTAGAAAGAACTCAAGAATTAGATACTATAGTTTTCGATAAAACTGGTACTTTGACTAAAGGAGAACCAGAAGTTACAGATATAATCTCTTTTGGTGAAAATAAAGAAGACATTCTTAAATTGGCAGCTATTTCTGAGAAAAATTCTGAGCACCCTTTAGGTCAAGCAATAGTTAATAGAGCTAAAGAAAAAAATTTGATATTAAAAGAAGCAGAGAAATTTCTTGCTATACCAGGAAAGGGAATTCATGCAATCATAGAAGGAAAAGATATATATTTAGGAAACAAAAAACTTATGGAGGAAAACTCTATAAATATAGCTATTCAAGAAAATGAACTTCTAAGACTAGAAGATGAAGGCAAAACTGCAATGCTATTAGCTGTAGATGGAAAGATAGAGGGAATCATAGCTGTGGCAGATAAATTAAAGGATAATTCAAAAAAGGCAATTAGTGAGCTAAAGGATATGGGACTGTCTATATATATGATTACTGGAGACAATGAAAGAACAGCAAGAGCTATAGCAAGTGAAGTTGGAATTGAAAATGTATTTGCAGAAGTTCTCCCTGAAAACAAGGCAGAGGTAGTAGAAAGTATAAAAAGTACAGGAAAGAAAGTTGGAATGGTTGGAGATGGCATAAATGATGCACCAGCTCTTGTGGCAGCTGACATAGGATTTGCCATAGGAACAGGAACTGATGTGGCTATAGAAGCTGCTGATATAACTCTTATGAGTGGAGATTTAATGGGCATAGTTACAGCTATAAAATTAAGTAAAAGAACTATGAGAACTATAAAGCAAAATTTGTTTTGGGCTTTCTTTTACAATTCTATAGGTATTCCTTTTGCGGCTCTAGGATTTTTAAATCCTATGATAGCAGGAGCTGCTATGGCCTTTAGCTCTGTATCTGTAGTTAGCAACTCTTTAAGACTTAAAAATTTCAAAGAATAAAATGAAAGGAAGGATTGATAGTATGAAAAAAACTATAATGATTGAAGGAATGTCATGCAATCACTGTACAAAAGCAGTAGAAAATGCATTGAAAGGATTAAATGAAGTTTCAAAAGTAGAAGTAAGCTTAGAAGAGAAAAAAGCTGTGGTTGAAGGTGAAAAATTGATTGATGATAAATTAAGAGAGGCAATAGAAGAAGAAGGTTACAACGTGGTAGAAATAAAATAGAAGTGGTGATTTTTTATGATGAATGAAGAAAAGAAAAAGGCCATGATACTTTTAAAAACTGCTAGAGGACAGATAGATGGCATAATTAAAATGATAGAAGATGATAGATACTGTGTAGATATTTCTACACAAATACTGTCTGTCATAGGTATACTTCAAAAGGCTAATTTAAATATATTAGATCAACACCTTAAACACTGTGTGAGAACTGCTATACTTGAAGGCGAAACTCAAGGAGACGAAAAAATTGACGAGATAATTAATATAATAGATAAATATATAAAATAAGAGCAAAATAAATAGGAAGGGTATTTATAAATACTTTTCCTATTTTTTCATATAGGTATTGATTTTTGGTCAAAAAGAATTTATAATATTATTGAAGGTCAAAGAAAGTCAAAGTTTAATTTGAGTTAAAGTTGGAGTTTAACTTAAAGTTAATATAAAGTATTATTAAGTATCACTCCAGTATAAAGGAGGATGTGAAAATGGAGTATAAAGATTATTATGAAATATTGGGTGTTGATAAAAATGCAACTCAGGATGAGATCAAAAGTGCATATAGAAAACTTGCAAAGAAATATCATCCAGATTTAAATAGTGGAAATGAAAGTGCACAGGAAAAGTTTAAGGAAATAAATGAAGCTTATGAAGTTCTTGGGGATGAGGAAAAGAGAAAAAAATATGATGCTTTTGGGAATAGTTACAATTTTAGAAATGGACAAAATTTTGATCCTTCCCAATTTGGCTTTGATGATTTTGGGAAAGGATTTACCTATACCTATACTACCAGTGGAGATTTTGGAGGATTTAGTGACTTCTTCAATATGTTTTTTGGTGGAGGAGATTTTGAGAATCAATCATTTAAAGGTAATGGCTTTGATATAGGAGATCTCTTTGGCAGAGGAAGAAAAAGGGAAACTTATGAAAAGCCATCTAGAAAGATTGAAAGTGAAATAAATATTACATTGGATGAAGCTTACAATGGAACTACAAAAGAAGTGTCAATTAGAACAGGGAATGAAATAAAAAGGGTATCTGTGAAAATTCCAAAAGGAATTCTTCCTGGGAAAAAAATAAAAATCAAGGGAAGTAGTATAGGAATTGCAGGAGATTTATATATAAAGGTAAATATACTAGATAATCCTAAATATAAACTAGAGGGACTAAATTTATTTACAAAGGTAAAATTGCTTCCTTGGGAAGCAGTCTTTGGAACTGAGGTTTTGGTTGAGACACCTTCAGGTAAAATAAAAGTAAAAGTGCCTAAAGGCATAGAAGGTGGCCAAAAGATAAGAGTACCTAGAAAAGGATATAGAGATATGAAAGGAAATGAAGGGGATTTGTATATAGAAATAGTTATAGTCAATCCTCCTCATTTGAGTAGAGAAGAGAAAAAACTTTATGAAAAATTAAAGGATATTTCAAAATACAATCCTAGAGAATAGGGGGGAAAAATATGAATATTGAAAAGTTTACTCAAAAAAGTCAAGAAGCTATACAAAGATCTCAAGAATTAGCTATAAAATATGAAAATCCACAAGTAGATGATTTACATTTGTTTTTAGCTCTCATGGAGGATGATGAAGGACTTATTCCAAAACTCATAAACTTGATGGGAGAAAAGAGTGAATTAGTTAGAAATGATGTGGAAAGGGAAGTAGAAAGGCTTCCTAAACAATTGGGAGGAGGTTCTCTTTACAATAGCAGAACATATACAAAGATACTTTTAAAAGCTGAAGATGAAGCTAAAAAAATGAATGATGAATATATAGGAGTTGAACATTTATTTATAGCATTGTTAAAAGAAAGGGGAATACCTTCTGAAAGAATACTACAAAAACATAATATAAATCTTGAAAGATTTATGGATGTTTTAAGAAAGGTGAGAGGAAATCAAAATATAAATTCTGACAATCCAGAAGGCACCTACAATGTACTAAAAAAATATGGACGAGATTTAGTGGATGAGGCAAGAAGTGGAAAGCTTGATCCAGTTATAGGAAGAGATGAGGAGATACGAAATGTCATAAGAATTCTTTCTAGAAGAACTAAAAACAATCCAGTTCTTATAGGAGAACCAGGAGTTGGTAAAACAGCTATAGTAGAAGGTCTTGCTCAGAGAATAGTTAATGGAGATGTTCCAGAAGGACTAAAGGATAAGACAATATTTTCACTAGATATGGGAGCATTGATAGCCGGAGCAAAGTTTAGAGGTGAATTTGAAGAAAGACTTAAAGCAGTTTTAAAGGAAATAGAGAAATCCGATGGACGTATAATCATGTTTATAGATGAAATTCACAATATAGTAGGAGCAGGAAAGGCAGAAGGAGCTATGGATGCTTCAAATCTATTGAAGCCAATGCTTGCAAGAGGAGAGCTTCACTGTATAGGAGCTACTACATTGGATGAGTATAGACAATATATTGAGAAAGATCCAGCACTAGAGAGAAGATTTCAAAAAGTATTAGTTAGCGAACCAGATGTAGAAGATACTATTGCTATACTCAGGGGATTAAAGGAAAAATATGAAATTCATCATGGTATTCGTATTTCAGATAGTGCTGTTATAGCTTGTGCTACTCTTTCAGATAGATATATAAGCGATAGATTTTTGCCAGATAAAGCTATAGATTTAATGGATGAAGCTTCTGCTATGATGAGGACAGAAATAGATAGTATGCCTGTAGAACTAGATGAAATAAGGCGAAAAATCATGCAACTTGAAATTGAAAGGGAAGCCCTAAAGAAAGAAACTGATGAAGCATCTGCAAAAAGACTTGAAAAGTTAGAAAAAGAATTGTCAGAATTAAGAGAAAGATATGAGCTAAAAAAGGCTAAATGGGAAGAGGAAAAGAAGAATATAAGAAGAGTAAAAGAAATAAAAGAAGAGATAGATTTTACTAAACATGAAATAGAAGAAGCAGAAAGAAGATATGATTTGGAAAAATTGTCACAGCTTAAATATGGAAAGCTTCCAGAACTCATGAAAAAACTAGAAGAAGCAAAGGCTCTAAATGAAGGCCAAGACAGAATGCTCAAGGAAGAAGTCACAGAAGAAGAAATAGCTGAAGTAGTATCAAAATGGACAGGTATACCAGTGACTAAGCTTGTAGAAAGTGAAAGAGAAAAACTTCTTCATTTAGATGAAATACTTCACAAGAGAGTCATAGGTCAAGATGAAGCAGTTCAAAGTGTAGTGAATGCAGTCATCAGAGCAAGGGCTGGACTTAAATCTCTAAATAGACCTGTTGGTTCTTTTATATTTCTAGGACCTACAGGAGTTGGGAAAACTGAATTGGCTAAAACTTTGACAGAAGCCTTATTTGATGATGAAAGAAATATGATACGAATAGATATGTCTGAATATATGGAGAAATTTTCAGTATCTAGACTTATTGGAGCACCACCAGGATATGTAGGATATGATGAAGGAGGACAACTTACAGAAGCTGTAAGAAGAAAGCCTTATTCTGTAATATTATTTGATGAAATAGAAAAGGCTCATCCAGATGTATTTAATATTTTACTTCAAGTACTAGATGATGGAAGACTTACAGATAACCAGGGAAGAACTGTAGATTTTAAAAACACAGTTATTATTATGACATCTAACTTAGGATCTTCTTATCTACTAGATGGTGTAGAAGAAGATGGCACTATAAGCGAAGCTGCAAGAGAAAGAGTCATGGAAGAAATGAGAAGAACTTTTAAGCCAGAATTTTTGAATCGTATAGATGAAATAGTCATGTTTAAACCACTTAAGAAAGAAGAAGTATTCCGCATTATAGATTTACAAATTGAGGATATCAAATCCAAACTTGAAGATAGGGAAATATCTATAGTTCTTACAGATAAAGCTAAAGAATTTGTTTTAGATAGAGCTTACTCAATTCAATATGGAGCAAGACCAGTAAAGAGATTTCTTCAAAGAGAGATAGAAACTCAACTTGGAAAGCTACTCATAAGTGGAAAAGTTAAAGACAAAGACAATGTAGTGATAGATGTAGAAAATGGAAGTTTAAGTTTCAAAGTGGAATAAAGACAAAATAAAAGTCCCTAGTTTTTAAAACTAGGGACTTTTATTTACAATTTTCCTGATTGCAATATAGATATGAGGAGCCAAAATCCTGCTACTGCAGCTCCCAAATATCCAGTTATGCCTATGATAGATATGCCATGAATTTTGGGCCCTATATTGGCATTTAAAACTATTGAAGAGCTAACAACTAGTCCTACTACTACCATACCAAATATCAATCTATTGACCATTTTGTTTAACTCATTTATGCTTTCTTCTGTTTTTTTAAATTCCAATTGGAGCTTTATTTTTCCATTTAATGCTTGATTGACTAAATCTAGCACTTTGACAGATAATTTCATATTTGCTCTAATTGATATATATAGTTTTTCTAGTACATCCATTATATTTAAATTTTTAATAGTTTCATTGGCAAGACGATTTTTCATATATGGTAGAGCCACATCCATAATATTTATTTCTGTATCCAATTTAGCTATGACACCTTGAATAGTCAATAGACCTTTTAGCAACAAGGTTATATCTTTGGGCATGTGTATATTGTTGTTTTTGCATACTTTAAATACTTCTTCCATTATTTGAGGTATGTCAAAGTCATATAGAGATTCTTCGATGTATTGATCATACATTATTTCAATATCTCTATACAATTGCCTACCATTTACATCTCCTCTTTTTTGCCCAATTTTTAAAACTGCTCTAGTCATTTGATTTACATCTCTATCGACTACTGCTTCTAGCAATTCATTGAACTTTTTTCTCATATTGTTGTCTAGTTGTCCCATAAGTCCAAAATCAATATAGGCAATTTTATTTTCATGAATAAGAATATTTCCAGGATGAGGATCCGCATGGAAAAAGCCATCTTCAAATATTTGTTTAAAATAATTGTAAATTAGTTTAGTAGCTATGTCTTTTAAATCATAACCTTCTTCTTGCAAAGTAGTCATATTGTCAATTTTTATTCCATCTATATAGTCCATTACAATTACTTTATCAGTACAATATTTGCTGTATACTTTTGGGCACAATATGAAGTTTATATTTTCATTGTTTTCACAAAACTTTTCAATATTTTTCATTTCATTTTCGAAGTCTAATTCTTTTTCAGTGGCATTTGAAAGTTCTTCCACTACTTCTCTAGCATCCATGGCACTTCCAGTAGGAGTAAGGTTGATAAATGGAGCTAGTTTTTTAAGTATAGCTATATCTGCCATCATCTTTTCTTCTACAAGTGGTCTTTGAACTTTGACTACAACTTTTTCTCCGGTTTTTAGCATAGCAAAATGAACTTGGGCTAATGAAGCAGAGGCTATAGGTTCTTCTTCAAAATATAAAAAGATTTCTTCTAGTGGTTTTCCCAATTCATTTTCTACAACATTTTTTACAATATTGTATTCTTCAGGTTTTACATCGTCTTGCAATTTTTGAAGTTCCAAAATATATTCATTGGGAAAGATATCCGGTCTTGTAGAGAGTATTTGACCAATTTTGATGAAAGTAGGTCCCAATTCTTCCAAAGTAAGACGAAATTCTCTTGGGTCACTTACACCTTTTTTGAGTCCATGCTTTATGGACACAGAAGCTATTTCTTTAAATCTTTTTTTAGTATAATTTGTATCCATATTGTTTAAAAAATACCTTGATATTGTATATCAAGGTATTTTTCCTCCTATGCTAATTATTTTTTTTCTAAATTATCAATTCTAGTTTTTAATTCATCAATATCAGCTTTTGTAGGTAAGTTTAATTCTTGCAAAACACTCTTTAGAGTTTCAGCATCTACATTTTGAGATTTTTTTTCAGATTCTTGAGATTTTACTACTCTTTTTAGTTCTTCATTTAACTCTTTCCCTTGATTTACAGTTAGTTCTCCTTTTTTAACTAGAGTATCAATCATTTCATTAGCTTTTTCATAAGTAAGAGCCATACTGCCTATTCCTGCCAATAGCAAAGTTTTTAAATTTGTATCCATTGTTTTCCCCCCCAATTTCAATTAGAATTTAATTTAATCATAGCATACAATACAGTTTCGTCAACATTTTAAGTAAGAATATCTAAAAGCAAACCTTTTATACTGTCTAGTTTCTTTAAGATTTTTAGTCTGTTTCCTTCTATATCTAGAAAATCTTTAGTTAGTTCGTCTAGTTCACTATCTACTTGTTTCACTATAGAATATACCCTGTGGCGACCTCTTCTATCCAAAGAATTTTCTTTATAGAATACATGAGAATTGTTAACGGAAACATTTAAAAATTCTTTTACAAGTTTTTTGTATTCAACTAAATCTTCAATAAATAGTCTATCTTGAATTTTTGTAGTTTGAGTTTCTATTTTGTCAAATAGAATTTTTAATTCTTCTCTTATTTGTTCTTGCTGAATATTTTCTAATTTTTCTTTAAATGTAGTATTTACAACATTTTTATTGTTGTTTTCTATTTTTTCTACTCTAGAGATATTATTGTTCGTATTTATAGAATCTATTCTAACCAAAGAGATCACTCTCCTTCATTTTCTATTATATATTATCGGCAGGAAATTAGAAATAAAAAGTGCAATATTTAAAGAAAATTTACTATTGGACGATAAAAGTAATAGAAAAAAGATAAGGATGGTATATATGAACTCAATAGGAATTGTAGGAAAAGAAAAATTAATAGATGCTTATTGCTTAAAGCCTACATTATTTTTTGGTGTAGAAGGAAAATTGATAGAATGCCAAGGGAAAAATGTAAAAATAGAGTCTCAAGTTGGAGGTAAAGTAGTTAACTATACATTGAAGTTAAAGGAAGAATTAGAAGAGGAAATTGGCGAAGATGTAAAAATAGACAAAGAAAATATAGTATCCTTAAAGATTGAAGAAAAAAAAGAAGTAGAAGAAAAGGAGATTAGGAAGACTGAAGATTTTCTTGTCAAATTGGGGATAGAGCCTACAGCTGAAAATATAGAAATATGTCAAATTCTTTTGGAAAATGGTCTTCCCATTACATTGGACAATATCAAATCTTTTCAAATGAGCAAGGAATATTTAAATGAAATAATAGAGAAATTGGACTATGATTCCATTACAAAACTTATGAAAAAAGATATAGATTTAGGGGAAGCTACACTGCAAAAGGTGTATGAGTCCATAGATGAAATTGAACTTATGGATGAATTTTCTATTGTTAAATTTTTAGGATTAAAAAGAGATTTAAGCTATGAAGAGGCAGAAAAAATTTCTGTAGAAATTTACGGAAGAAAAATGGGAAAAGATATTTATGATAGTATCATAGCTCTTCATAGAGAAAAAATTGAAATAAACAAAGAAAATATAGAAAAGGTAAGAGAAATTGTCCAAAAACTTCATGATTTGAAAAATGTAGAAGATATAACTTTTATAAAAACTGTAAAAAATCATCTAACTGTCAATATAGAAAATTTGTACAAGATGAAGTATTCCTATGATGCATCAAAACTGAAAGAAAATTTAGTATCGGGTATATATGATGAATATTCAATAAAGGCAGAAACTACTCGTGAGGATATACTTTATATACTTGAAAATTTAGAACTTAAGGCTTCAGAAGAAAATATATCCTTGGTAGAAAAATTCATACTAAATGATATGGATATAAACAAGGGAAATATTTCAGAAATACTTAATATGAAAGAGGCTTTATCCCAGTTGAGAAGCCTTTTAGATGAAGAAAGTGTTGCTAAACTTCTATCTCATGATATAGACCCATTGAAAGAAGATATAAGAGAAATTGTGGATATTCTAAAAAAAGACGATTTATCTCAAAGAATAGATAAAAAAGACGAAAAAGTAGCTAAAATACTTGAAAAGATAGATTCATTGGGAAAAGTAAGAGATGAAGACTTGATATATCTTTTGAAAAAGAAAGAAGATTTTAAAATTGAGAAATTAAAAGACATATCCACAGAAACAATCAACAAAAACAGTGGAAATCCTAACAAAATTGTGGATAAAATCATAAGAATATCAAATGTTATCAACAGTTTGGGCGAATTAAATCAAAACACCATAGCATTGGCTTCAAAAAAGTATTCAAGTATTAGTTTGAATAGCTTATACGAAAGTGAAATACAATTAAATAAAAACTATATTCCAGTAGAGCCTGTAGAAAAATCAATGGAAAGTTTCATAAGACAAGAATATATGAAGGCAAGAGAAAACTTATCTATAAATATAATCAAGGAAAGTATATCAGATGGGGTAGAAGTAGAATATATGCCACTTACAGAACTTAATGAATATATAGATAAAAAGCTAAATAAGCATGAAGAAATCGAAAAGACATTGAAAGAAATAAAAGCATTGAGGGGAAAAGAATATGACTTGATTTCTTTGGCAATGAAAAATGGTATGGATATGTCTTTAAAGCAACTAACGGAGCTTAATTATTTTAGGGAAAACAGCGTGGGATTGGGAAACGGTATTGAAAAACTCAAGAGTGAAAGAGAGCATATAAACAATGAAGAACTGAGACAAGCCATAAGTCAAGTTGAAGAAAAGGCAAAGGAAGTTTCTAGAAATATTAAAAATGGAGATGCAAAGATAAAAGGTGAATATAAAGAATTCATAAGGGGTCTAGAAAATTTGACAAACTCTTTTGAATCAGGTGAAGACAGAGAAAAAAGAGAGAAATACAGGGAAATTGAGGAAAGCTTGAAACTTCAAAAGGCCTTATCTAAAGAAGATTTAACTTTACAGTTTCCAATACTTATGGATGATAGCTTTGAGAATTTGCAAGTCATCATCAGGCAGTAATTTTGAAGTTAAGAAGCAAGGCAATGTACTGCTAGTGCAAAGCGTTGAGGTTACTACAAATGTG
>JAKPAR010000317.1 GCA_029779375.1 Bacillota bacterium
TACATTAGATAATTTAGCAAATATATGCTTTATCACTCCTGGATATTTTAGCAAACTATTCTATAGAGAAACTGGAGAAAAATTTTCAGATTATTTAACTAGGATAAGAATTGAAAAGGCAAAAGAACTGTTGACAAGCACCGATAAACCTATACAAGAGATTGCCTTAGAAGTAGGATTTAACGATGCAGGATATTTTACTCGACGTTTCAAATCTTATGAAGGAACTACTCCAGGACATTATAGGAAAATTGCGAAAAGTCAATCAATAAAGTACCAAATAGTTAAAGAAGTACAAAAAAATTAAACTACATAATACCACAATAGGATTATATAGTTTAATGTAATAAAATCATATTATTGTTATACTTAAAATACAATCATATATTTACATGTAGATTTATTCTATAGGGGAAAACATTTGCCATTTATCCAGCTATAGACATCAAAATATTATTTTTTATCCAATAGATTAGTATCTATTATAAAAATGGGGAGGTTTAATAAATGAGAAAAGCATATATTTGTCCAACAAAATATGTACAAGGAGAAGATGAGATTTTAAATTTAGGTTATTTTGTGAAAACCTTTGGGGAAAAGGCACTTTTGATAGGTCATCCTGAGGATATAAAAAGAGTACAAGATAAATTAGACGAAACAAAAGAAAGATTTAATATTGAATTTATAATAAGCGGTTTTTCAGGAGAATGTTCCCGAGAAGAAGTTGCAAGAATAAAGAATATGGCAAAAGAAAACCAATGTGATTGTACTGTAGGCTTAGGAGGAGGAAAGGCCATAGATACAGCAAAATGTGTGGCAGAAGGGGAAAGGGTAATCATAGTTCCAACTATAGCTGCAACTGATGCACCTACCAGCCATTCAGCAGTACTATATACACCAGATGGAGCTTTTGACGATTATGCATATTTTAAGCAAAGTCCTAGTGTTGTATTGGTAGATACCACTATAATAGCCAATGCTCCAACACGTTTTTTAATATCAGGGATGGGAGATGCTCTATCCACTTATTTTGAGGCTAGAGCTACAGCAGCTTCCTATTCCAATGTGAATGCAGGATTGCCCTGTGGCGTAAGGGAAGGAGTAGCTGAAGGTGCCAAGGGGAC
>JAKPAR010000003.1 GCA_029779375.1 Bacillota bacterium
GGACTGAAACCTTTCAGTACTTCAGATATAAGACATATTTTAGATGTAAAAATAGTTGATGATTACAATTTTGAAATATATTTTGACAGAGCTTATAGCAATGCACTAGAAATTTTGACTTTTCCAATCATACCTAAACATCGATTTATAGCGAAAAATGAGAAAGCTTCATATATAAATGCTTTAAGTGCTGAAGAATACAATCCAATTGGGACTGGACCATATAAATTTAATCAATATGAAAAGCTTAAAACTATAAAATTAGTTGCTAATGAAGAATGGTGGAAGGGAAGACCCTATATTGATACGATTGTTGGCAAAGTGCTAGATGATGAAGAATTGTCTCTTACAGCCTTTGAAACAGGACAAGTTGATTTAGCTAATACTGTTGATGTTGATTGGGAAAAGTATACACAAAAGGATAGAGTAAAAATATATGAATATGTTTCACAAAACTATGAGTTTTTAGCTTTCAATTTTAAAAATGAAATATTTGCTGATGAAAGTGGATTAGCTATAAGAAAAGCTATTGCCTATGGAATAGACAGACAAGCTATAATTCAAAAGGTATATTTAGGTCACGCTACACAAACTGATTTGCCTATACATCCAGATTCTTGGCTACTTAATCAAGAAGCAAGTATATATGGTTATAATAAATCAAAAGCCAAAGAAGTATTAGATAAAGCTGGATGGATAGATAGAGATGGGGATGGAATATGTGAAGATGAAAATGGAAACAAACTCTCCATAAGACTATCTACAAATTCCTACAACCCATTGAGATTTAAAACTGCGGAGATGATAGCAGAAAACTTGAAACAAATAGGAATTGAAGTGATAAAAGATTATGCTGAAGAAATTCCTGACAAGCTCACTGAAGAAATGATAGAAAATGATTGGGAAACATTTAGAGGAAAGTTAGATAGAGGAAATTTTGATGTAGCCTTGTTGGGATGGCAATTGTCCAGCGTCCCAGATTTGTCTTTTGCTTTTCATTCATCCCAAATTCAATATGGAACCAATTTCATCAGATATCAAGATGAAGAGATGGACGAATTGTTGGTAGAAGCCTTTAGTGCTCCTGATAGAGAAATGAAAAAGAATGCCTATGACAAATTGGAAACTAAAATAGTTGAAGAATTGCCCTATGTGAGTCTTTTTTTTAGAAATAAAGCTTTGCTTTTAGACAAAAAAGTAAAAGGAAATATAGAACCACAATTTTACAATATATACGACAATATTGAAGAATGGTATATTCCAAAGAAATATCAACAAAAATAACTGTTGATAAATTGCCAAAAATCATTATAATATATAGTGGATATGTTAAAATTGCAGGAGTGGTGGAATTGGCAGACACGTACGTTTGAGGGGCGTATGGCAATAGCCTTGAGGGTTCAAATCCCTTCTCCTGCACCACTAAGAAAGAAAGAGACGTTTAGTTGCTAAAATCAATTAGCAGTTAGACGTCTTTTTTATAATTTCTATAGAAAAATTCATAATAAGGTAATATATGCATATTGTGTAAAATGAGAATTATATAAAATTAAAACATTTATTGAAAGATATAATCAAATTTATAAATTATATGCTAATATAGTATTAAGTATATAATAAGAATGTGGGAATATAGATAGAATGTGGTTTTTGATTATTCCAATCAATGGAGCAATCGAACAGAAAGGAAAAAGCAAATGAAGAAAATAATACTTAAAATAATAACTACTTTGGCATTAATGGTATTTATGTCTTTTTTAATTGTTGAAGTTTTGATTATTGTTGAAGGGAGTAGAAAAACAGTAGATAAGGTTGATTATGTTATAGTTTTGGGAGCTAGACTTTATGGAGATAAACCTTCACCAGCGCTATTGGAAAGGCTTAAGGTTGCAAAAGAGTATTTAAGTCAAAACAGAGATGTAAAAGTAATAGTATCAGGTGGACAAGGCATAGACGAAGATATATCAGAAGGACAGGCAATGAAAGAATATTTAGTAGACAATGGAATTGACAAAGACATGATAATCATTGAAGATAAATCTATTTCTACTTTTGAAAATCTGCAATTTAGTTTAGAAAAAATCAAAGAAATAGATGATAAAGAAAATATAAAAGTTTTAATTGCTACCAACAAATATCATATATTTAGAGCAAAGTTTTTGGCCAAAAGATTGGGTATGATTCCATATGGATTGCCTGCCAAAACTCCTATATCAATTGTTGTTCCACAATATATAAGAGAGTATTTTGCAGTGATAAAGTCATTCTTTTTTGATAAGTAAATTTATTGAAATTAATTATCTTTTAATGTGTTAGAATAGAAATTGAGCTAGTAAATACTAAGGTGTGATTTTATGAATAGTAGGACTATAATTCATGTGGATATGGATGCATTTTTTGCCTCAGTAGAACAAAGAGACAACAAGAAATTTAAAAACAAGCCTGTGATTGTGGGCGGTAGTTTGGAAAATAGAGGAGTAGTTTCTACAGCTTCTTATGAGGCGAGAAAATATGGAGTTCATTCTGCTATGTCTATAGCTATGGCGAAAAAACTTTGTCCAGAAGGAATATTTCTTCCGGTAAATATGA
>JAKPAR010000005.1 GCA_029779375.1 Bacillota bacterium
CATAACTGACTTCATCAATTGACTGTTTTTAAGATTTAAATACTCATCAAAAGTACTCTCAACTTTAGTTTTAAATTTTTCTCTTAAATTTTCTCCTAAACTCAAATTGTTTTTCGAAAGAACTTTTACAAAATAACTTCTAGTACTAATAATGGTAAATATGTCATTGGTCTCTAAATACAATTTATAGTTAAAAAGCTTGGGATTTGTATTTGGCCTTGGTTCATTTAAAATGCCAGAAAAACTTATGATATCACCTGTTTCATATTTCCCTTCTCCATAGCATTTTAACAATACCTTTTCTTTTCCAGTATATACGCTGTCATTGTAATATATATTTTGGGACTCTACAATATAATTTGCAAAATCATCTTTATATTTAGCTTCTACAATCCTTCCTTTTATTTCTACATTTTCACCTACAAAAGGTAAAAGAATGCTATTTTCAGTTTTCTCATGAATAGTTAACATACCAATGATGAAAAATAGAAAATATAAAATTAAAAGCTCTCTTTTATTGAAAAAAAAGCAAATCAAAAACAATACCAAAGAAACAATCAGTCCTATAGCAATAAATTTAAAATCAATTTTTACATAATAATAAAAAACTATTCCTATAATTATAGGAATAGTAAATTGAACAAAAGGTTGATTAAAGTAAGTTTTTTTATACATAAAATCACCTATTAATTATTTACATAGAAATTCTCGTACCTTGTTTTCCTTTTACAGCTTCTAAACAATTATCTAATGAAGCTATAATAGCCACTCTGCCTTCTTTAGATTCAGCAAATTTTATAGCTGCTTCAACTTTTGGAAGCATACTTCCACTTGCAAAATGACCCTCTTCAATATATTTTTTAGCTTCTTCAACTGTTATATCATCTAAATCTACTTGATTTGGCTTTCCAAAGTTCAAGGAAACCTTATCAACTGCTGTAAGTATTAAAAGTGTATCTGCAGCAAGGTCTTCAGCTAATTTTTCGCTCGCCAAATCCTTATCTATAACTGCAGCTACTCCCTTTAATTCACCATTTTCTTCTATGACTGGAATTCCGCCACCTCCAACAGTTATGACAACAGCACCAGAATTTACAAGAGTCTCTACTGCATCTATTTCAACTATTCGTTTAGGCATTGGTGAAGCTACTACTCTTCTAAATCCCCTTCCAGCATCCTCTACCATATCATAGCCTTTTTCTTTCTTAAGCAAATTTGCCTCTTCTTCTGTATAAAATGGTCCAATAGGTTTTGTAGGATTTTTAAAAGCACTATCTTCCTTATCTACTACGACTTGAGTCACAATTGTTGAAACTGCTTTTTTACTACCTCTTTTTTGTAACTCATTTTTCAATGCTTGCTGTATATGATATCCTATCATGCCTTGGCTCATTGCACCACACACATCAAAAGGCATTGCTGGAGTGATATGGTTTGCCGCTTCGTTTTGGAGAACTATTCTACCTACTTGAGGCCCATTTCCATGAGCAATAACTACTTGGTATCCTGCATCTATTAAATCAGCAATATATCTAGTCGTATCTTTAACTACCTCAAGCTGAGCTTCAGCTGTTGCTGGCTTTCCTGCTGCCTGTAGGGCATTTCCTCCCAATGCTACTACTATCTTTTCCAAACAGATTTCCCCCTTCTAAAATATCTATACAACTATTTTCCTAAAGTAGCCACCATTACAGCTTTTATAGTATGCATCCTATTTTCAGCTTCATCAAATACAACTGAATGTTTGCTTCTAAATACTTCATCAGTTACTTCCATTTCTTTTAAACCATATTTTTCATATATTTCTCTACCTACTTCTGTTTCTAAATCATGGAAAGCTGGTAAACAGTGTAGGAACAAAACTTCTTCATCTGCCATTTTCACCATGTCCATATTTACTTGATAAGGTTTAAGTAAATTGATTCTTTCTTCAAAATGAGCTTCTTCTCCCATAGATACCCAAACATCTGTATATAGAACATCTGCGTCCTTTACTCCTTCTTCTACTGATTCTGTTATAGTTATTTTTGCTTTGTTTTCTTCTGCTATTTTTCTTGCCTCTGCTACCAATTCTTCTTCTGGGAACAATTCTTTTGGTGATACTATTCTAAAATCCATACCCATTTTTGCAGCACCAATCATCAAAGAATTTGCCATATTATTTCTTCCATCTCCAATATAAGCAAATTTAATTCCCTTTAAATATCCTTTATGTTCTCTAATAGTTAAAAAATCTGCCAATACTTGAGTTGGATGATATTTGTCTGTAAGTCCATTCCAAACTGGAACACCAGAATATTCTGCAAGAGC
>JAKPAR010000006.1 GCA_029779375.1 Bacillota bacterium
TGCAGTTTCCAATCCAGTCATTCCTGAACCAATCACTACAATATTTTTATCCTTTAAATCCATTTCTCTTTCAAGTAAATCTGTTGCATATAATATTTTACTTCCATCTACTTCAACATTTGGAGGTGCAATGTTTTTTCCACCTATTGCAACGAATATAGCATAAGGATTTAATTCTTTTAGTTCTTCAATAGTTGGAGCGGTATTAAGTTTAATATCTACACCAAGTTTTCTAATTTCATATTCCATATTGCTTATTAGATTTCTTAATCTTTCTTTATGAGGAGGTATACTTCCTACATATACATTTCCGCCTAATTTATCTCTTTTTTCAAATAGTGTTACTTTAAATCCTCTTATTGCTAATATTTTTGATGTTTCCATGCCTGCAGGACCTCCACCTATAACTGCTACTGTGCGTCCTTGGCCATCTAAATCATAGTCTTTATATTCTAGTTCGTATCCTAATTTAGGGTTTACAGCACATTTTATGCTTGTTCCATTCATAATAGCTTCTATACAATTAAGACAGGCAATACAAGGCCTTATTTCTTTTTCTCTTTCTTCTCTAGCTTTATTGCCCCAATTTGGATCTGCTAATTGGGCTCTACCTAATGCAACAAAATCACAATCTTTTTCTTTTAGTAGTTTTTCTGCAATCTCGGGTGTTTTTATAGCATTGCAAGCTATAACAGGTATTTTTACATGCTCTTTTATAGATTTGGATAGATGTTTTTTCCAACCTTCTGGATAAGATATAGGTTCAATAATGGTAGCTGCTGATTCATATGTTCCAGAACTTACATTGAGTGCATCTATTCCTATGCTTTCTAAATATCTAGCTATTTTTATAGCCTCTTCTAAAGTAATACCTCCTTCTACAAACTCATCTCCATCTATTCTTACAGATATTGGGAAATTTGGGCCACATATATATCTAATCCCCATTATAATCTCTGTTACAAATCTCATCCTGTTCATAAAGCTTCCACCATATTTGTCATTTCTTTTATTGGTAAGGGGACTCATAAATTGGCCTATTAAATAGCCATGAGCACCATGTAGCTCAACACCATCTATTCCTGCTGTTTGTGCTATTTTAGCTCCAACTATAAATTTTTTCACAAGCCCTTCTACCTCTTCTGTAGTCATTTCCCTAGGGATTTCTCCTATGGTTTTGCATGGTATAGGACTGGGAGCAGCTATTTGTCTGCCTTCAATTAAATCACTTCTATTTTGTCTACCTGGATGATGTAATTGAAGAAATATTTTAGAATCATGTTTGTGTACTGCTCTAGCCAATCTTTCAAGCTTTGGTACATGCTTTCCCTCCATAGCAGATAGCTGATTTGGCATACCAACTCCTGTTTCATTGTCAATTCTTGTAATTTCAGTAATTATTAAACCACATCCTCCTTTTGCTCTTTCTTCATAATATTTAATTATTTCATCTGATGCTTCTCCAGTAGATGTAGCTAAAGATGTTCCCATTGCGGGCATCACAATTCTGTTTTTTAATGTCAAGTTACCAATTTTGCCTCTTTGAAAAAGATTTTCATATTTCATCAAAATCCCCCCTGATAATTTTTTAACATGCCTTCTATATATACTTTAATATAATATTGGGCTAAATAACATGGGTATACAATACAAATATTATTGTGTTTTTTGTGCATAGTGCACTATAATAATATAAAGGGGGTATTAATATGGCTGTAAAGCTTTATAAAGTATATAAAGAATTGTCAAAGTATTCCCCTGCACTTTATTCCAAGTCTGGAGGGGAAGAAATCCTTGTAGATGTAGAATTATTTTCACCAGATGAAAA
>JAKPAR010000018.1 GCA_029779375.1 Bacillota bacterium
TTTGTTGACAATGTATTGGCAAATGGTTCAATAGTTGCAGGAGGACTTACTCCTACATTGTTGCCAGGAAAAGATGGAAAAGAATTTGCTGAAAATCGTGGACACATATTACCAAAATATGATCCAGCAAAAGCTAAAGAATATTTTGACAAGGCATTGGAAGAATTAGGTGTTACTGCGGAAGAAGTTGGGAAACACTTGACATTCTTGACAGGTGAAAGTGATACAGCTAAAAAGCAGGCAGCAGCTATTCAGAATATGTGGAAACAAAATCTTGGTATAGAAGTTCAAATTGAATCAGTTTCATTTAAACTTCGTATAGACAGATATGATAGAAAAGACTATACTACAACCTTTGCTGGTTGGGGTGGAGACTACAATGATCCACTTACATTCATGGATTTGTGGGTAACGGGTGGAGGAAATAATACAGCATTTTGGTCAAATGCAGAATATGATGCAGCTATAAAGAAAGCTCAAACAGGCATGGGAGATGAAAGAATTGACGCTATGCTAGAAGCTGAAAAGATTCTTGCCGAAGAATTGCCAGTATTCCCAATATTCTATAGAGCTAGAAACTTTGTTCAAAGAACTTATGTAAAAGATGTTGCTAGATTCCCAGTTGGAGCAGATATAGATTTCAAATGGGCTTATATTATAGAACATTAAATTGATAAATTGTGCGACAGTGGGGACGGTTCTCACTGTCGCAATTTTTTATTTCCTATTCCTAAGGGATTGTTCTCCATTTCGCAATTTTTTCACTTTTTCTCTAAAATATGGACAGTCTTCTGATGGTGTTCCTGAAGAGTTAGTTACATGGTTGAGAGTACAGATTCCTTCATTTTGATAGATGCAATTTTCACTACAGTTGATAAGCATTTGAAATGTACCTCCTCAATGTATTTTGTAAAGACTATTTTGCCCTGTTTACATATAAATTATGTTACATTATGATTACAAATGGCTTATTTGATTGACATAGCAAATGCACTAATGATATAAATTATTTAAGATTATTAATAAAGAAGAGAGGCTTTAGAAAGGGGCAATATTTATGAAAAAATGTGGAATCATCTTATCGTTTTTGATTGTTTTGTTATTATTTAGTTCTTTTAGTATTGCAGCTAAAAATTATAGTTATACTACTATTACTATTGATGGAAAGAAACAAAGTGTTTCCACAGTGCCTGTACTTGTAGATGGACAAGCTATTAATTCAGATGTTCCACCATTTATTTATAAAGACTATACAATGGTGCCTATAAGATTTGTTGCTGAAAGTTTAGGCTCAGAGGTCAGTTGGAATGGGAAAAACAAAACTGTAACCATAAATGATTCTAAAAAGCAAATAGTACTTGGGATAAATAGCTCCTATGTATACATAAATGGGCAAAAACAAAAATTGCCCAATGGAGTTCCCTCTCCAAAGCTTGTAAATACTTCCAATGCAAACTATTCTAGGACTATGATACCTTTAAGATTTGTATCAGAAACTTTAGGGCATAATGTGAAATGGGACAATGAAAAGAGAATAGCATATATAGAGAAAAATAAAGATATAGATAAAGAGATAAATGAAACTGAAATAAATAGCATCACAGTGGATTCTAATTCAAATATAAAAATATCAGCTTCAAGTACTTTTAAATATCAAGCTACAGATTTAACTAATCCTTCAAGAATAGTTATAGATATTCCCGATACTAAATTGAATTTAAAAGATGGTTCAAAGTTTGATGAAAATGGAATAGTTAATATTTCTGTAGGAAAAACTTATGTAGACAAAGTTAGTGCTTCTCAATTTTCAACAAATCCAAGTATCACACGAATAGTTATACATTTAAATGAAAATGTAGAATACAAAATTGTTTCAGCTAAAGATGAAAAGAGCATTGAAATTGGATTTACAAGATTAAACAAAGTAGAAAACTTAAAAATGGAGACTATAAATGGGCAAGAAGCAATTGTCATATATAATAGCTTAAATTCTAGAACCAATACATTAAAACTTAGCAATCCCAATAGAATTGTATTAGATATTTTGGATTCTACAGTAGATTTAGAAAAACAGATAAGCTATGATTATCAGCTTGGAATCATAAAAAATGTTAGAGTTTCGCAATTTTCACCAGATAGTCTCTACAAACCTGATGATAAAGTGGTTAGAGTAGTATTTGATATTAAGGATGGAATAAATGATCCCAATATAAAAATATCAAGTGATGGAAATAGGATAATCGTTATGCCAGATAAAAATCCTTGGGAAGGAATTAAATATGAAAACAATGGCAGTGAAAAGATCTTTTCTATCATGGCGAAGAATGAAACCAGATATACTACAAACTATGATACTTTACGAAAAATCATGGAAATAAATATACCAAAAGAAAATGCAAACTTAACAAATGGCACAATAAATGTGAATGATAATTTTATAGATAGAATAGTTATAAGTGACAACTCTGGAAATAGTAAAGTGGAAATTTATTTTAAAAAGAGCATAGAGTATGCTGTGCTATCAAAGGAAGTAGATAGTGAAATAAAGATAAAGTTTGCAAGAGATTCCCAAATTGAACCTAAAGAAAGGCTTATAGTTATAGACCCAGGTCATGGAGGAAAAGATCCAGGAGCAATTTCCCAAAATGGCTATTATGAAAAAAACGTGACTATAAGTATTGCAAATAAATTAAATGATAGATTGAGAGAATTGGGATACAATACTGAAATGACAAGATATGATGATACTTACTTAGGGCTATATGATAGAACAGATATTGCAAATAAAATAAATGCAGATATATTTGTGAGTATTCATTCTAATGCTCATAATGATAAAAGTATTTCAGGGCTACAAACTTTATATCATCCTAGCAAAAAAGAAGGAGATGGGAGTAGCTACCAACTGGCAAAAATGATACATGAAGAAGTTCTCAAATCTACAGGATTTCAAGATAAAAAGATGGTAGAAAGGCCAAATCTAGCAGTACTTAGAACTTCTAATATGCCAGCGGCATTGATTGAAGTTGGATTTATAAGTAATTTAGAGGATGAAAA
>JAKPAR010000023.1 GCA_029779375.1 Bacillota bacterium
ACAACTATTGACTATGATTTTGTACAAGCCAATTCTAAATTTATATTTGATACAAAAAATGCTATGAAAGGTGTTAAGAATAGAGAAAATATAGAGTTGTTATAATGAGGTGAAGTATATGTCAAAACTTAAATTTGCTATAATAGGTTGTGGAAGGATATCACATAAACATATAGAAGCTTTGGCAAATAATATAGGGGATGCTGAACTTGTAGCAGTATGTGATATTGTAGCAGAAAAGATGGACAAGGATGTAGAAGAATATTATGAACATATAGAAGAGAATAGAAGAATTGATAGTGAAGATGAATATATTGAAGAAATTGCTGCAACAAAAGAAGAAGTTAAAAAATACACAGATTATAAAGAAATGTTAGAAAAAGAAGACATAGATGTAGTATCAATATGTACAGAAAGTGGATATCATGCAAAATTTGCTATAGATTGTTTAAATGCAGGTAAACATGTTTTAGTAGAAAAACCTATGGCACTATCTTCTGCTGATGCAGATAAAATGATAAGATTGGCCAAAGAAAAAAATTTGAAACTTGGAGTGTGTCATCAAAATAGATTCAACCCTCCAATTCAAAAATTGAGAAGAGCCATAGAAGAAGGAAGATTTGGCAAGATAATCAATGGTACAGCTAGAATACTTTGGAATAGAAATGATGATTATTACAAACAAGCACCATGGAGAGGAACAAAGGAACTAGATGGTGGAACTCTAATGAATCAATGTATTCACAATATAGATCTTCTTCAATGGATGATGGGTTCAGAAGTAGAAAGAGTTCATGCTGAAAGAGATACATTTTTAAGGGATATTGAGATGGAGGATTTTGGAGCAATACTCATTAGATTTAAAAATGGCTCAATAGGTATTGTTGAAGGAAGTGCTTGTGTATATCCTAAAAATTTAGAAGAAACCTTAAGCATATTTGGAGAAAAAGGAACAGTTGTCATAGGCGGACTAGCAGTTAATGAAATAAAAACATGGCAATTTGCAGATGAAAGAGACTATGACAAAGAAGATGAAAGTACAAATGTAGATAGTGTCTATGGAAAGGGCCATACCCCACTTTATAAAGATTTTATAGATGCTATAAATGATGACAGAGAACCTTTGATAAATGGAGAAGAAGGCAAGAAGGCTTTGGAGATAATACTTAAGGCTTATGGAGAGTAAAGATTCGTGGTGGTGATACTAAATAATGAAGAAAGTTAAGATGATACTTACAAATAGGTTTGATCCCGATGTCAGGGTTTACAAAGAAGCTAAATAT
>JAKPAR010000032.1 GCA_029779375.1 Bacillota bacterium
TAAGCAAGGAAGGATAGCAAAAGCTATTAGAACAGTAGTTAAAGCAGCTGCTATAAAGGAAAACAAGAGAGTAGTTGTAGAAATTATTCAGTGAGGGATTAGAAAGCTAATCACTTTTCTACTATATGGTAGGTGAAATTATGGATTTTATACAAGTTGGGAAAATCACAAACACTCATGGAATTAAGTGAGAGATTAAGGTTTATCCTTTAACAGATGATATACGCCGACTTGAAAAGCTTAAAAATTTATATATAGGTGACAAAAAAATAAAAGTTACTGTTGAAAAAATTTGGTATCAAAAAAATTTAGTAATATTAAAGTTTAAAGAGTACGATAATATAAATGAAGTTGAAGTATATAAAAATGAATATTTATATATAGACGAGAAAGACAAAATAGTACTTCCAGATGATACTTATTTTATATTTGATATCATTGGCTGTAAGGTAATTGATATAAGTAATAATGAAATAGGAATTGTCAGTGAAGTTTTGACTAATATGAGTAATGATATATATGTAGTAAAAGATTTGAATTCCCATAAAGAATATCTAATACCAGCAGTAAAACAATTTATAAAAGAGATAAGTATAGAAGAAAAAAAGATAGTTATAGAGCCTATTGAAGGATTGATAGAATGAAAATAGATATTTTGACATTGTTTCCTGAATTATTTGGGGAATTTTTCAAATGGAGTATTATAGGTAGAGCAGTAGATAAAAATTTGGTTGAATTAAATTGTACTAATATAAGAGATTTTTCTAAAGATAAGCATAAAAAAGTTGATGACTATCCTTTTGGAGGAGGTCCAGGTATGGTTATGAGACCTGAACCAATTTATGAAGCTATAGAAAGTATTAAAGAAAATGACTCTATAGTTATCTATCTTTCGCCAAAAGGAAAGGTTTACAATCAGGAAATGGCCAATAGATTGGCTAAAGAAAATCATTTAGTTTTGCTTTGTGGACATTATGAAGGGATAGATAATCGTATAGTAGAGAACTATATAGATGAGGAGATATCGATAGGGGACTTTGTATTGACAGGTGGAGAAATTCCAGCAATGTTGCTAATAGATTCTATAGTTAGGCTTATTCCTGGGGTATTAAGTAGTCAAGAATCCTTTATGGAAGAGTCTCACTATAATGGATTGTTAGAGTATCCTCAGTATACTAGGCCTAGGGAATTTAAAGGTCTTTCTGTACCTTCAATACTTTTATCTGGAGATCATGAAAAGATTGCTGAATGGAGAAAGTATGAGTCTTTAAAAGCAACATATTTAAATAGAAAAGATTTATTAGAAAAAAGAGAGTTTACATCTGAAGAAAAATTGATGATAGAAAAAATTATTGAGGAAGATAAAAAAAATATTTAGTTGTAATTTTACAATACATGTGCTATAATACACAAGGTAATGGTATAAGGGACGGTCCTCTGTCGAAAGGATAAGAACGTCTAGGGAGAAGGGAGGTTTAGGCATGGATATTATTAAAATGATTGAAGATGAACAAATTAAGAAAGATATACCCGAATTTAACGTAGGTGATACAGTTCAAGTTCACTACAAGGTTAAAGAAGGTACACGTGAGAGAGTTCAGGTATTTGAAGGAACTGTTATAAAAAGACAAGGTGGAGGTGCTAGAGAAACTTTCACAGTTAGAAGGCTTTCTTATGGTGTTGGAGTAGAAAGGACATTTCCTCTACATTCTCCAAGAATTGAAAAGCTTGTTGTTACAAGAAAAGGTAAAGTAAGAAGAGCAAAATTATATTATTTAAGAGGAAGACAAGGAAAAGCAGCTAAAGTTAAAGAGAAGACAAACTATTAATATATTGGGACTATATGGGTCACAATATTTATTTATATAATTAGGTTGGTGATATAATGAATATAAATTGGTATCCAGGTCATATGAAAAAAACTAAAGAATCTATAAAGAAAAATCTACAATTAGTAGATATTATATATGAACTATTAGATGCTAGAATACCAATAAGCAGCGAAAATCCAGATATTGACAATATCGTAGGAGATAAACCAAGGATAGTTATATTAAACAAATCTGATTTGAGTAGTCATGAAGGAAATATTAAGTGGCAACAATATTATCAAAACAAAGGAATAGCTTCAGTATTGGTAGATTCGTTGAATAATAAAGGCCTCAGTGAACTAATCGACATTTCCAATAAACTTATGAAGGAAAAAAAACTTAAATTGGAGAAAAAAGGTATAAAGAATAGACCTATTAGAGCTATGATAGTTGGTATTCCCAATGTAGGGAAATCTACATTGATAAATAGCTTATCTGGTAGAAGGGGAGCAAAAACTGGAAATAGACCTGGAGTTACAAAAGCTAACCAATGGATTAAACTTAAAGGGAATTTAGAACTATTAGATACTCCAGGTATACTTTGGCCTAAGTTTGAGGATGAAAGCGTAGGTCTTAATTTGGCTTTTACTGGAGCTATAAAAGATGAGCTGCTGGATATAGAAAGTTTGGCATTTAAACTAGTTGAAAGGTTAGTTGATACTTATCCTGAATTGTTAGAAAACAGATATAATATAACTGTTTGTGGAAAGACAATATATGAAATAGTGGAAAACATTGCTCAAAATAGAGGGTGTATAAGCAAGGGACAGGAAATTGACTTTACAAAGGTTAGCAATATTATTATAGATGATTTTAGAAAAGGCAGAATTGGAAGGATAACCCTTGAATTGCCTTAATTTTGGAGGAATATATATGTTTGAGATAGAAAATGAATTTTGGGACAAGGGATACAAATGTATTGCTTGTATTGATGAAGTAGGAAGAGGGTCATTGGCAGGCGATGTATTGGCATGTGCTATTATAATGCCCAAAGATGTATTTATACAGGGGGTTAAAGATTCAAAAAAACTCTCACCTAAAAAAAGAGAAAAATTATACGATGAAATATTAGAATCAGCATATGCTGTGGGTATAGGACAGGTAGATTCTAAAATTATAGATGAAATAAATATTAAGGAAAGTACTAGACTTGCTATGAAGAAAGCGGTACTTAATTTAAAAGATAAAAATGGAAATACTGTTATACCTGATTATATTTTAATAGATGCTGAAGAAATTTATTTAGATATACCACAGTCAAGCATAATAAAGGGAGATGACAAGTGTTTTGGAATTTCTTGTGCTTCTATTGTAGCTAAGGTTTACAGAGATAGACTATGCAATATTTGGGGAAAAGAGTATGAAGGGTATTTTATTGAGAAAAATAAAGGCTATGGGACTAAAGAACATAGGGAAGCTATAAAAAAGCTTGGCCCTTCTCCAATACACAGATTGACTTTTTTGAAAAATATTATTTAGTGATATAATATCAGGGTGAAATAAATGAGAATAGATGATTTTTATCAACTTCAAAATTTTATATTTGAATTAAATAATAATGAATTAAAAGAAGGAAGTACTGTAAATGGAGAAATAATTGATATATTGGATGAATATGTGTTTTTAAATATTGAAGATCTTGGATTGATTAGAGCTGAAAACAGACTGAATGTTGATGATTTAAAAGGGAAAAAGATAAGTTTTACTGTAAAACTTTTAAAAAATGGGAAAATAGAGCTTGTGCCTTTATTAAATGAAAATGTAGAAGAAGTGGCCTCAAATAGCAATGATAATCTAAAAAAATTAACGATAAGTAAAATATTGAAAGAATATGGCATATTAGAAGATGATATTACAAGAGAATTGCTAGAGACATTGTTTGAATATAATATCCCTATAAATAGTGATAATATAAATAGAGAAATAAAAATTATAGACAAACTTGAAGATATTTTCAATAAGACTTTAAATGAAAAAATAATACTTTTTAATGATAGTCAAGATCCTATAAAAGAGGATATTAAAAAATTCATAATAGTAGAGAAAGATGACTATCCTGAAAAAAATGATTTGAACTTTATATATAATGAAATAAGAAATTTGCTTCCAAATGGAAAAGTATCGAGTGAATTCATAAAGATTATTACTTTTTTGATAAAAAATCAAATTTGTGTATCACTTAACAACTTAAAGAATTTAAATGATATCATGGAAAATAAAGAGCTTATACCTGAGAAGCTTTTAAATATAGTTAATATTGTTGAAGGGAAAAATGAGGAAAATATTTACAAAAAGCAGGATATACAAAAAATATTCCATAATGGGAAAATAAACATAGCATTTTCTAAAGAAAATGCTATAGCTATTAAAGATTATTATAAGAATCTGGGAAATGAATTGAAAAAAATAAAAGGTATTCTAAAGAATGACATTGATAATAAAAATTTAAATATATATAAAAATGCTGAGAAGGATATAA
>JAKPAR010000046.1 GCA_029779375.1 Bacillota bacterium
GATAAATGATACTATAGAAAATATTGATATAGTTAAGGATATGAGCAATAGAAAAGGTGAGAGCGAAGTAAAAGAAATAATAAAAATTAAATGTAAAGAATGCGGTGCATTAAATGATGAGGATGCAAAGTTTTGCAAATCCTGTGGGAAGGAATTGTAGCAAACACAAGGGAAAAAGATTGGAGGAGTGTGTATGCTAGATATTGATAAGAGTACAGTTGATTTTTTAGTGACTGAAAATATGGTGAGTGAAGTTAAAGATTTGATGGAAAGTGGTTTTCCAAAATTAGATGAAATAATAAATACAATGGAAGAAAGAAATATAGATAGGATTTATTTTGTAGCTTGTGGTTCACCGCTATGTGCTTGTCAAACTGGAAAGATGTTGTTTGATAAATACTCTGATATTCCATGTAGTGCTTTTAGTGGATTTGATTTTTTGGATCATACTCCATTTAAATTAGATAAAAATACAATGGTCATAGGAGTTTCAGATTCTGGAGAAACAGAAGAAGTGGTAAATTCTATCCGCCTTGCAAGAAAAAGAGGAGCATTGACTTTAGGTGTGACTCGAAGTTTCACTGGTTCCAAATTGGCTGCTGAAGCAGAAAATGTTTTTGGATATGGTGGAGAATGTATATGGGAAATGCATCTTTTGGTTAGCTATTATATTGCTTGTAGATATATAAATTTAAAAGGGACTCACAAAGAAATAGATTCTATATTGGAAGATATGAAGAAACTACCTGATATTTTAGCTGAATTGGTAGTTTCTACAGAGGAAAAATCTAAAGAATTGGCTACTAGAGCAAGCAATTGGTCTTTTATATATACAGTAGCTTCGGGGCCTCTTTTGCCATTGGCGTATAAAGAGGGAATTATAACTATGCTTGAATTTACTTGGACTCATGGAAGCGTATTAAATGCAGCTGAATTTAGGCATGGGCCTTTGGAAGTGGTTGCTAAAGGTGTGCCTTATGTATTTATTTTGGGAAATGATGAGTCTAGGCATACTACGGAAAGAGCTATTAATTTTGTGAAAAGGTTTACAGAAAATATAATTGTATTTGATATTAAAGATTACAATAGTGAACTACATCCAATGCTCGATCCTTTAATATTATTTGTCCCTTTGGAGTATTTTTATTATTATCTTTCAATAAACAAAGACCATAATCCAGATGATAGGAGATATTATGGTGGATTGGTAGAATATTAAATGATAAAAGAGAGGTATAGATAAAATGAAAATTGCTGCTGTAGGTGACAATTGCATAGATTTATATGAAAATCTTGAGAAAGCATTTCCTGGAGGCAATCCTGTCAATGTAGCAGTTTATTTTAAAAGATTGGGAGGACAGGCTTCTTATACAGGTGCAGTAGGAGATGACGAGTATGGGAAATTTATGATAGATGCTATCAGAAACAAAGGCGTGGATGTTTCTAATGTGAAAATTCTTCCAGGGAAAACTGCTATTACTCATGTGGAGCTTGTAGATGGAGAGAGGATATTGGGAGATTATGAAGAAGGAGTCGTGAATGATTTTAAAATTAGTGACGAGGATATAGAGTTTTTTAAAAATCATGACCTGGTAGTATCAGGATTGTGGGGAAGGGTTGAAGATGATCTTCACAAGATAAAGAAAAAAGGTATT
>JAKPAR010000060.1 GCA_029779375.1 Bacillota bacterium
GACCCTATGAAGTCAGTCACCAAAGAAAAAATAATGGGAAATCCTCCAAATTATGAAAAGTTTACAGTGGTAGATGGAAGTATCAAATCTAAAATAGATGATGTACAACCCAATAGAGGTCCAGATACAGGAAGTGTGACTACTATTACAGGACAATTTTTTGGTTCACTAAATATACCAGAATTTAAGCCAGAAAACTCAAATATTCAATACAAAATGGCAGAAGGAGATGCTACTACATTAGAAGTAGAATATGGAAAAGGTAAATATAACGGTATTGATATCGATAAAGCTACAAGGAAAATAAATGTGATAATAGGTGGAAAGGCAACTTTCCTTGAGAAAAATGGCAATGTGGATGTGAGTTTTAGCTCAAATATAGATAGGATGACTGTAAAAACCAGTCAAGTGACAGATGCATCGACAAATCCAGTTAAAGATGTAGTAGTAGAAACAGAAACTACTTTTGTTAAAAAAGATGGGACTACTATAATCATAAGAGAAAGAGCGGAATTGAAAAGAGGATATACTTTTGTAGCTAGTAAATTGAAACCAGAAATTCAATCTGTAGTTCCGGAAAAAATTCAAGTGGTCAAAGTCAATGATGTGTACAAGATACCTGAAAACAGAATGGTTGCTATTCATGGAAAGAACTTTATGATACACAAGTATATAAAAACAAATGGAGAAGAAAGTATCAGGTATCCAGTAGTAGAATTAGGTCCAGATATAGTTCTTAACAAGAACAAAGACCCAAATGTTGAGATTATAGTACTAGATAGCAATGGAAATGTACTAGATGGAACTGAGGACAATGAAATTGGAAGTAAGATTCTTGTCATTTTGCCTCAAGGGAAAACTATAAAGAATTTGGGAAAAACTTATGTGAGAGTGCAAAATCCTATTAGAAATTCAGAAGAATATGGATTTGATGATAGAAAAGAAAATTTCATAGAATATACAAGCCCAGTTCTTGATGAAATTCCGGTTATCACCAATGTGAATCCAGATACAGTTGGTATAGATGGTGGAGACGAAATCACTATTACAGGAACTAATTTTCAAAATGGAGTGAAGGTCTTTCTTGATGGAGAAGAGATAAAAACTATAAAGAGAAGAGAAGATGGAAAGGAAATCAAATTTACAGCACCAAAGGGGAGAGAAGGTGAAACTCAAATCCAAGTTATGAATCCTCAAGGTGGAATGGATACAAGACCTTTCTTCTATGTGAGGACTTTTACCAATCCAAAGATCATAGATTTTGCTCCAAAGAGAGGCAATACAGGGACTATAGTTGTCATAAAAGGACAAAATTTTTTAAAACCTGATCCAACAGCTACAGAAGACAGTGCCTATAGACTCATAGGTACAAGGGTACTTCTAGGTGGCATAGAACTAAATGACTACAATCGAGATCCTGTAACTAAAAGAATAAAAGTGAGGGATTTTTCACCAAATGAAAAACTTTTTATTCCTGAAAACAACAATGTGAAAGTAGCAGATTATTATAGAGGTATACTTCTTAAAGATAAAGAGACAGGGAAATTTTATACAGTAGATATAATGCCAAATGGGAAAATAATTCTTTCTGATGGAGCTACCAATACCTATAGTGTAGAATTTAAAGATTCCAAAATTGTAGCTAACAAAGAAGGAGGAAAAATCCATCCATTGACTATAAATACAGACAATATCATTATAGAAAAAGCAGATTCGCAAGATACTTTTGAGCCTGTTATATTGAAATTGTGTACTGTGTATAAAGTAGAAAATGGAGAAATAGTAGGGAACAAAATCAATGTCATAGACAGAGATACTATATATTTTAAAGTACCTGTTCTTGGAGCACCAGGTTTTTATGATTTGACAGTTATAAATCCTGATACCAAAAAAGATTCCAGAGTAGGAAAAGCAGGATTTGAATATATAACCTTGCCAGATTTGAAACCTGAAATCGGGCAAATTGTGCCAAATGAAGGTTCAGTGGAAGGTGGTTATTCTATAGATATAGTAGGAAAAGATTTTGAAACAGATTTAACAAACAAGCCCAAAGTATATATAAATGGAGCAGAAGTTCCAGCTAAAGATACCAATGTATCTATTGATGGAAAGACTGTTACTGTAGTAGTTCCAAAGTATTCAGGAGATTTAAGGGAAGAAAAGGGAACTGATAGATGGCCAGTGCCAGTAGTTGTTGTAAATCCTGATGGAAGTACTGCAAGTAGTGAAAAAGGCTTCTATTATGTAGTGCCTTCTAGTAGCCCTAAAATAAGCAAAATAATTCCTCAAACTGGTACAGCGGCAGGAGGAGACATAGTAGAGATAACGGGATTTGATTTTAGGTTTTTTGAGCCCTATGAGGATGCCAATAGAAATCAAATTTATGATGAAGGCGAGAAGTGGAACGATATAAATGAGGATGGAATTTGGAATGATCTTTTGGATTCAGCTTTGTCTAAAGAAGAAAGGGATGAACTTGCAGAAAAAACCTCTATAAATCATCCATTATTTGACTACTATTATTCATCATCAATACTGCCTAAAATATATTTTGGAAATACTCAGGCCAAAATAGTGGAATTTTCAAGGGGATATATAAAGGTTATAACTCCTAAAGCTTCGGCGGGGAAAGTTGATGTGTTTGTATCAAACAATGATGGTGGAATTTCAAACAAAGTTCCATTTACTTATGAAGCTACAACAGTAAAGATAGACTCTGTAGTGCCAAATGAAGGGAAGAAACAAGGTGGAGATAGAGTAGAAATTCACGGTAGTGGTTTTGCTACTACTGAAATGGATATATATACGGAAGAATATGTAGATGGGAAATCTCAATACAATACGAAGAATATGCCGCTAGTGAAGTTTGGAAATGTGTCAAACAGAAATATAGACAGGGACAAACCCAATGGGGGAAGAATAGATAGCAATAGAGCTACAGTAGAACTTCCGGGAGGACTTAGGGCAGAGTTCAATGGTGTAGATAAAAAAGTAGTATTGACCGTGGAACAGGGAAGCAAAATATATAAAAAAGAAATACTAGGATACGACAACACAGTTAAATATATTTCGATAAATGAGCTTAAAAATAATGGCGAATATTGCCCGGGAAATGAACTTATTAGAATAGAAGTTAAAGATAGGAGATTTATTGTAGAAAGAGGATACTCGAAAGATGTAAAATATTTAAATTCAACTCAAATCACTGTAGAAACTCCTTCTTATCATACTGTGGGGAAAGTGCCAATATTCGTCATAAATCCAGATGGAGGAACAGGTGAGGCAGGATTTGAATATAAAAATCCAGACAGTCATCCAGTTATTACAAATATTACAAAAGAAGGTAGAGACCCTATAGAAGAATATAGAAAAGAAATAAATGGCAAGGCTAGAATAGTTAAAGTAAACAGCAAAGGTGGGAATATCATAGGAGTACTTGGTACAGATTTTAGAGAGGGAGCAATCATTAAAATATCCAATATACTCACCATACCAGAAAAAGATATTGACTATGGACTTCCAAACAAACTGACTTTCAAAATTCCAGCCGTGCCAGATTCAGAAGTTGGGAAACTTCATAGACTAATTGTTCAAAATCCAGATGGAGGAACAGCTACTTCAGATAAAAATATTCCGCCAATATTTATAGAATTTACCAAGGGTGAATCAAATCCTTCAATAGTTAGTATAGAACCAGATAGAGGTCCTGCTACTGGGGGAACAAAAGTGAAAATCACAGGAAATGATTTTAGAGAAACTATGGAGGGCTATGAAGGAGAAAAGCTAAAGGTATATTTTGGAGAAAGTAAAGTAGAAGATAAAAACATAAAATTCATAGACTACAAGACTATAGAAGTCATAGTTCCAGGGAGCAAAGTGTTGGGGCAAGTACAGGTAAGAGTTGAAAATCCAGATGGCTCATTGTCGGAGGGAAATGTAAATTTTAACTATATAAGCAAACCAACTATAGAGGGAGTATCACCAAATAGATTGTTTAGCAATGATACAAAGACTGAAGTCACTATTACAGGGAAGATGTTTTTACCTAGTGCAAAAGTAGTAGTAGGTGGGAAAATAGTAGATAAAAAAGATTTAAAAAAAGATATGCAAATCATGGGGGAAGGCATACTTGGGGTGGATGCCCAAGGAAACAATAGGGAAGTAGTAGTAGTTGGAGGAATGGAAGCTGCTACTGTGAAAGTGGAAAATGAAAGCACTATAAAAGTTACATTTAAAGAAGCTAAAGAACTAGAAAATGTAAATTTAATCATTATAAATCCAGATGGGGGTATATCAGACATTTATGACAAGTTTAGATATGAAAAGCCAGTTCCTTCAAAACCAATAGTACTTGAAGGAATACCAGGATATGAATCAACGGTGAAACTCATTTGGTCTAAATCCGATGAAGACATTTTAAATAAAGCTACAAGATATGAGATATATGGGAAAAAGGCAACAGATAGAGATTATACTTTTATTGGAGATACAGATGAAGCTGAATTTTTGGTAAAAGGATTAGAGCCAAATACAGAGTATATATTTATG
>JAKPAR010000088.1 GCA_029779375.1 Bacillota bacterium
TATAAAGCTTATAAAGAATTAATAGATTTAGGAATATCTAATTTATCTAATGCCAAAGCAAATCATGATATTTTAGAAAAATATTATCATCTTGCTATTGACTTTGATGGAGTAAATAAGGAAAAAGAATATATCATTAATGAAATTGAAAATTTATAAAAGAAGCTTTTAGTAAAGAGGAGTTTAGTCATAAAATCTAAAGCTCCTCTTTATTTGTTAGTTTTTCACATTTGTATTTTAAAAGTTCTTCTTTAAGAATTCTATTTTCTTTTTCTAATTTTTCTTTTTGAGTATAGAGTTTTTCTACTTTTTCATATACATTTGTATCGTTTATAGAAAGAAGAGCAGAAATATTATTTATTTGTAAATTTTTTTGTGAGTAATCTTTTAAAGCTCTGTTTCCGCAGACAAATTCCACTCTAGTATTTTCTTTATATTTTTCAGATTTCCTTATTTTTATCATACCTATTTCTCCAGTATTTCTAAGATGAGTTCCACAGCAAGGAGAATAATCTATATCATCTATTTCTACAATTCTAATATTTGAATCTACAATAGGTTTTTCTCGAAGTGGAATTCTATCTAAATCATTTTTTTGGACAATATAAGTATTTATTGAAAAGTTGGAATAGATGATTTTATTTGCAACAATTTCTACTCGTTCTATATCTTCAATTTTCAATTCTGGTATAGTAATATCAATATATACATAATCTTCTCCTATGTGAAAACCCAAAGTTTGTGCACTATATAGTTTATAAAATACTGAAGAAAGAAGATGTTGGCCTGTGTGTTGTTGCATATAATCTAATCTAGTATCCCAGTCTATAGACAATTGAACTTTATTGGTGTCTATATTTTCATTGACTATATGAATAATATCATTATTTTCCTCATATGTGTCTATTACTTTTACACCAGCTATGGTTCCTTTATCTCCAGGTTGTCCGCCAGCTAGATTTGGATAAAATATAGTTCTATCAAGTTTTAAATAAAATTTGTTATTACTATATTTTTTTTCTACTATTCTTGCATTTATTTCAGTTATATATGGATTTTTAAGATATATTTTTTCTGTCATATTTTCACCTCATCTCATCTACTTTAATATTTTGTCAATATATATTTTATCATTTTTTCTTAGAGAAAAGTAATTTTAAAAGGAAAATAAACTTGTGATATAATAAATACACAAGGGGGTTAAAAAATGAAACCTAATGGTTATCTGCTCGTTATGGCTGGAATGTTGCTTGTAATATGGTCTTTAAATAGAATGAATAGAAATAGAAAAGTATAAATATGCTTATATTTACACTTAAAGAAAACATTTTCACTAAAATAGAGTACAAAAATGCAACATGAGCTGCATAAATATACATGACGTGAATAAATATTTATTTTTGCTTGACATAAATGACAATTTAAAGTTATAATTTAACTATAAATTATCCTTTCGTTTGAAAAGTGTTTCAAATGTATATTAGTGCATAAAAAGGGGGAGTACCTTTGAAAAATCCATTAAATGTGAAATCTGAAATTGGAAAATTGAATACTGTGTTATTACATCGTCCAGGGAAAGAACTGGAAAACTTAGTACCTGATTGTTTAGACAGGCTATTGTTTGATGACATACCATATCTTGAAAATGCAGTTAGTGAGCATGATGAATTTGCTAAAATATTTAAAGAGAACGGAGTAGAAGTAATATATTTAGAGGATTTGGCAAGCGAGGCAATTGAAAATGGAAAGGTTAGAGAAAAATTTATCGATGATTTTCTTGATGAATCTGATATTGCCGGTGAAGGAAACAGGGAAACAATAAAAGAATATTTTGATAGTTTATCAAATAATGAATTGATTGATAAAATGATAGCTGGAATTAGGAAAACTGAAATTCAAAGTCATAAGATTCATACTTTATCGGATATGCTTGATGGCGATTATCCATTTATATTAGATCCTATGCCAAATTTATATTTTACACGAGATCCTTTTGCTATAGTTGGAAATGGTGTCTGCATAAATCATATGAGGACAGAAACTAGAAACCGAGAAACTCTTTTTGCAAAATATATTTTTGAATATCATCCAAAATTTAAAGACGTAGATATTCCTATTTGGTATAATAGGGATGAAAGGTATTCTATTGAAGGTGGAGACATTTTGATACTAAACAATGAGGTTATAGCAGTTGGCATTTCTCAGAGAACTGATTCAGCGGCTATTGAAAAATTTGCAAGGAAGATATTGTGGTCAGATAGTGGTTTTAGAACTGTATTAGCTTTTGATATTCCTAAAAAAAGAGCTTTTATGCATCTTGATACGGTATTTACTATGATTGATTATGACAAATTTACTATTCATCCAGAAATAGAAGGACCTTTGACTGTATTTTCTATTACAAAGAGTTTACATGGTAAAGAAAAGCTATCTATAGAAAAAGAAGAAAGTGAATTAGAAGATATACTCATGAAATACTTGAAATTGGACAAAGTATCATTGATAAGATGTGGCGGAGGAAACATTGTAGATGCAGCTAGAGAACAATGGAATGACGGCTCAAATACTTTGGCTATTGCGCCAGGAGAAGTAATTGTTTATGGAAGAAATTATATTACAAACAAGATTTTAGAGGAAAATGGCGTTATAGTTCATAAGTTGAATAGTTCTGAATTAGTTAGGGGACGTGGAGGTCCAAGATGCATGAGTATGCCTTTTTCAAGAGAAGATATCTAATCTTTGAAAATATAGGGATTTAATAATCCCTATTTAAATAAATAACATGATAGGAGGTTTAATATGGCTTACAATTTAAAAGGAAGAAATTTTTTAACATTAAAGGATTACACACCAGGTGAGATTGATTATTTATTGAATTTAGCAGCTGAATTGAAAAGACAAAAATATGCTGGCATTAGACCTAGAAATTTGGAAGGGAAAAATATAGCTTTAATTTTTGAAAAACCTTCAACTAGAACTAGATGTGCTTTTACTGTAGCAGCAATAGATGAAGGAGCTCATCCAGAGTATTTAGGAAAAGGCGATATACAATTAGGGAAAAAAGAAAGTATAGAGGATACTGCAAAAGTATTAGGTAGAATGT
>JAKPAR010000089.1 GCA_029779375.1 Bacillota bacterium
GTTTCAGGAGATAGTTATACTTTCGGGGAAGAAGGAAGCAATTATTTTGCGGCTTTAAGTGATGGCATGGGAATAGGAAGACGAGCTAATTTTGAAAGTACTATTGCTATATCTCTATTGGAAAAATTTTTGGAAGCGGGATTTGATAAAGAGATTGCCTTAAAAACTATAAATTCAATTCTTATGTTGAAATCAGAAGAAGAAATTTTTACTACATTAGATATTTCAACAATAGATTTGTATTCTGGAAAACTTCAAACAATAAAGACAGGAGCTGCACCAACTTTTATAAAGAAAAAAGATAGAGTCTTAGTTATAAATTCAAATTCTCTTCCAGTTGGAATGCTTAAGGATATAGATTTAGAAATTTATGAAGAATACTTAGATGATGGAGATTTTATAATCATGATGTCGGATGGGGTTTTGGAATCAAATGAAGATGTAAGCAACAAGGAAAAATGGATGATGGATACAATTGCCAATATAGATAGTTTCAATCCTCAGACTGTTGCTAATATGCTCATGAAGGAAGCTAAAAAGGCTTGTCATGACGAGATAAAAGATGATATGACTGTACTTGTAACTAAGGTATGGAAGATAAAGTAAATATGGCCCCCTTAGTCAGTATAGGCAAAGGGGGTATAAAATTTTAAAATATGTCAATACTCCTAAAAAAATATAGGAGTGATATCATGCCAATCAAACAGATAATCCTTATTACGGATGGAGAATCAAATGTAGGGGCTAGTCCTATAGTAGTAGCCAAAAGAGCTAAAGAAAATGATATAGTTGTAAATACTATAGGAATTGTGAAGAATAAAGATAGAGAGGAGCCCTTAAGAGAAGTTGAAGAAATTGCTTTAAATGGAGGGGGCATTTGTGAAATAACTAGTCTGGAAAGTTTAGACGAAGTTTTAAGTATGGTTACAGTTCAGTCTATTCATAAGACAATAGAAGAAGTAGTTAATAAAGAGCTAAGAGAAATAATAGACAAGGATATAAAAGAAATTCCTCCAAAAGAGAGAAAGAAAATAGTCGAGATGATGGACAAATTAGGTGATGAAGTTTCTATAAAATGTTTAATACTATTAGATACTAGCGGGAGTATGAAATATAAAATAAATGTAGCTAAAAGAAGCGTTTTGGAACTTTTTAGATTTTTAAAAGAAAGATCAGGACAGATAGCAATAGGTATCATTACTTATCCTGGGGAGGAAGATTTTTATAATATACTTTGTGACTTTACTGATGATGTAAATTATTTAGAAGAGAAAATGAAAAAAATTTCAATTGGAGGGACTACTCCTACAGGTCCAGCTCTAGAAGGTGGAATAGATATGATACTGGGGAAAGAGAAAAATGTTTTTTCCGAGTACATGGTATAGGTGAATTAGATGAATTTTCTTCAGGGTAATTGGAATAAAAATATATATTATATTATTGAAAAGATAGGTAAAGGTGGTTTTGGAACTGTATATAAAGTTTTAGACGAGGGGAACAAAGAAAGAGTATTAAAAATGTCTAAGGATACGTCTTCCATAACTAGAGAATATTATACTATGGAAAACCTTAAAAACTTAGATTTTATACCTACGGTTTATGATTTTGATGATTTTCAATATAAAGGCGAAATATATCATTTTATTGTTATGGATTATATTCCAGGAGAAAACTTAAAGGAAGTTTCTAAAAAAAACAAATTAAAGATTGAAGAAGTATTTCAAATTGGGTATTTCATAGTAGATTCATTAGAGAAAATATATAATATAGGATATAGATATTATGATATAAAACTAGAAAATATAATACTGACTAGAAAAAATGCTGTTTATTTTGTGGATTTTGGAGGAGTAGCAGAGAAAAATAGTCATATAGTTGAATATACTCCAAATTATAATATGATTTCTTGGAAAAAGAATGAGAGTGGCAATTATTTTGAAAATATAATTTTTAGCACTACAATGGTTCTGATCACAATGTTCTTAAGAAAAGAATATCATCCTTTTTTATTTACTTTGGAAGACATAAATGAGAAAATAAAAAATACAAATCTAGATAAAGAGATAAAAAAATTTTTGCAAAGGGGACTGAATGGAAAGTATGGCTCCTTAAATGAATATAAAAGCGATTTGAAAAAACTATCTTATCATTTTGGAGGATTTAGCAAAAAAACAGATAAGATAGATTATTTTTTTGTGGGAAGTATTATTTTTTTTATATTCTCATTGCTAATGGGGAAAAAATTTTGTTTATTTTAAAGGGAAATTTGTGTTTATGTAGAAGAAAATAAGAAAAATAAGGGGTAGGTGATATGGTGGAAGATAAGGTGTTAAATACAATAAAAAAACACAATTTAATAGAAAATGGAGACAATATTTTGATAGGGGTATCTGGTGGACCAGACTCTATGGCTCTTTTGTATGTTCTTTTGTCAATACAAACTGAGATTTCTTTTTCTCTTCATATTGCTCATGTAAATCATGGTGTCAGAGGGATAGAAGCAGATGAAGATGAAAAATTTGTTGAGGGAATATCTAAAAAGCTTGGAATTTCTTTTTATTCTAAAAAGATTGATATGGAAGGATATGCAAGAGAAAACAAACTTTCATCAGAAGATGCAGGTAGAAAGCTTAGATATGATTTTTTTAGAGAAGTTTTATCAAGTATAAATGGGGGTAAAATAGCAGTAGCACATAACAAGAATGATCAAGCAGAAACTTTGATTATGAGATTTTTTAGAGGAACTGGACTAGATGGATTAAAAGGCATGGAATATAAAAATGGGGATATCATAAGACCCCTTCTAGACGTTTCGAGAGATGAAATAGAAAAGTATATATTAGAAAAAAACATAGATACAAGATTAGATAAAACAAACTTAGAAAATATATACAATAGAAATAAAATCAGATTAGAACTTATCCCATATATAGTGGATAATTTTAATCCCAATATTATTGACACACTTTGGAGAACTTCTAGGACAATGTCTAATGACAGTGACTTTTTGGAGAACTTTTCCAAAGAAAGATATAGAGAATTGGTGAAATCTCAAGACAAAAATAGTATAATTTTATATAGGCAAAGATTTTATGATGAGCATATAGCTATAAAACAGAGAATAATAAGACATTCAATATATAATTTGTTAGGGACTCTAGAAGGAATTTCAGAAATTCATGTAAGAAATGTATTGGAACTATTTGAAAGAGGAGATACAGGAAAGAGTATAGATTTGCCGAATAGTTTAGAAGTTAAGACAAGCTATGATGATTTAAT
>JAKPAR010000080.1 GCA_029779375.1 Bacillota bacterium
GGTAGGGCTTTAATAGCTATGAGAGATAGTTCTATAGCAGCTAGTAGTATAGGTGTAGATATTGCCAAGTACAAAACTACGGCTTTTGTTTTGAGTGCAATATTTGCAGGGGTAGCAGGAAGTCTTTATGCATATTTAATGAAACAAGTTTATCCAAATTCTTTTGATACGGCTATGTCTTTAAATATATTGGCCATGATAGTTATAGGTGGAATTGCATCTATTGAAGGTTCCATTGTTGGAGCACTTTTTATAACTATAATTCCTCAACTATTAAAAAACATACCAGTGCAAAATGCTTCCTTTATATTGACAGGAGTTCTTTTGATATTATCTGTAATGTATTTTCCTTTTGGCTTGGTACAGGTATATCACAATATAGTTAAAAAGATAAAAGGCTCCTCAAATGACAAAAAAGGAGAGGTGGCGACCAATAATGAATGAAACTATTTTGAAGGCAGATAATATTTCAATTTCTTTTGGAGGACTTAAGGCAGTAGATAGTGTTTCTTTTGAAATTCAAAAAGGAGAAATAATGGGTCTTATTGGTCCAAATGGAGCAGGTAAAACTACAATATTTAATCTTATAACTCAATTTTATAAATTAGATGAAGGGAGTATTTGCTTTTTAGGAAATGATTTAAGTAAGTTTAAACCTCATCAGATCATAGAAAAAGGAGTGGCTAGAACTTTTCAAAATGTGGAATTGTTTAAATCCATGACAGTTCTTGAAAATCTATTGGTGGGTCAGCATAGTGAGATAAATTACAACATTTTTCAAGGAGTAATTAGAACTAAAAAAGTAAAAGAAGAAGAGCAAATAGCCATAGAAAGAGCTATGGAAGTTTTAAAAATACTTGAGATAGAGGATTATGCATATTTTTATGCTGGACATCTTCCTTATGGAGTTCAAAAATTGGTGGAGCTTGGAAGAGCATTGGTATCAGGTCCCAAACTTATAATATTGGATGAGCCTGCTGCTGGTATGAATGATACTGAAACTAAAGAATTTGCAAAGAAAATTCGATTTGTCAAGGAAAAATTTGGTTTAACTATTTTACTTATAGAACATGATATGTCTTTGGTTATGAGTATTTGCAATAGAATTATGGTGCTTAATTTTGGAAAGAAAATTGCAGAAGGAACACCTGAAGAAATAAGCTCTAATTCAGAAGTAATAAAGGCTTATCTAGGTGAGGAGGTATAAAAAGTGCTTAAAATATCTGACCTAAAGGTGAATTATGGCTATGTGAAAGCTTTAAAGGGGGTGAGTTTGGAGGTAAAAGAGGGAAGTATAGTGACTATTCTTGGTGCCAATGGTGCTGGAAAAAGTACTACTCTTAAATCAATATCAGGAATAGTTCCTGCAACTGAAGGAGAAATAGAATTTATGGGTCAAAGTATAAAAAAACTTTCTCCAGAAGAAATTGTTTCTTTAGGAGTCG
>JAKPAR010000119.1 GCA_029779375.1 Bacillota bacterium
TGAAAAAGTGAATATGAGAAAAGTATAGGTATTTTTTAAAAGGGAAATCGGTGAAAATCCGATGCAGCCCCCGCTACTGTAAGTGGGTACGAAATCAACATAGTCCACTGGATTTTTTCTGGGAAGGCGTTGAAAGTAGAATGATCCACAAGCCAGGAGACCTGCCTATAGCTTTTTTTAAGTAAGTCTTCGGTGGGAAGTTATTGCTTGTTTTTTGTGCTATTTTTCAAAATGCGTGGAAAAAATTCCTAAACTTTTCTAAACTGAAGTTAGGAATTTTTTTTATAATAAAAAAGGTGAGGTGGTTTTATGAAAAACAAGAAGCATTTATTATCCTTTATGTTTTTACTTTTAGTGCTAGTCCCTTCTGTATCTAATGCAATGCATATAATGGAAGGATTTTTGCCTGTGAAGTGGGCAGTTTTTTGGGCAATTGTGACATTGCCATTTTTGATTGTTGGTATGAAAAGGGTTAATGAAATATTTAAGGAAGATACAAACAAAAAGGTGCTTTTGGGATTGGCAGGAGGATTTGTATTTGTATTGTCGGCACTTAAAATTCCTTCTGTGACAGGTAGCTGTTCTCACCCTACTGGGGTAGGATTAGGAGCAATTTTGTTTGGACCAACTACTATGACTGTTGTTGGAATTATAGTGTTACTTTTTCAAGCATTGCTACTTGCTCATGGTGGGCTAACTACTTTGGGTGCAAATACTTTTTCTATGGCAGTAGTAGGGCCACTAGTATCTTATGGATTGTTTAAATTTTTAAAAAAGAGGAATGTAAAAACTTCTACATCTGTATTTATAGCTTCAGCACTAGGAGATTTAGCTACATATGTTATTACTTCTATTCAACTTTCTTTAGCTTTTCCAGATAAAGTTTCAGGTTTTTTAGGTTCTATGGGGAAATTTTTGAGTATATTTGCTGTGACCCAAATACCTTTAGCAATAGTTGAAGGTATCTTAACAAGCATAATTTATAATTTATTGCTTGAATACAATGAGGAAGGGGTGCTTGGAAATGAAATCATCAAATAAGAAAAATGTATGGCTATTTATACTGGCAATTGCAATTGTTATAGTACCTCTAATATTTATGGGTAGTTCTGAATTTGGTGGTGCTGATGATCAAGCTGAAGATATCATAGGTGAAATAGCTCCAGATTATGAACCATGGTTTGACAGCCTTTGGGAACCACCAAGTGGAGAAATCGAAAGTTTGTTGTTTTCAGTACAAGTGGCTATTGGTGCTGGAACTATTGGATATATTTTAGGGAATATGAAGGGAAAGAAAAAAGTTGCTTCTAGTAGATAAATATGCTTATACAAATAGATTAAGGGAATTTAATCCTATGGCAAAGTTTTTATTTGCAATAGGAGCTCTTTTTATAGGAGGAGGTTTAAATAATTTGTATGTTAATTTAATCATATTCTTGATAATGTTTATATTTACTACAGTGATAGCTAAAATTCCAATTACAAATTATTTAAAGCTTTATTATGCACCATTAGCATTTTTGCTAGTTAGCATAATCACTATAGTTATAAGCAAGTCAACAAATAGAGATATTTTTTTATATTCCATAAGGATTGGGAAAAATTATTTTGGAATAAATGAGAATAGTTTAAGAGAATCAATTTTTATAGTATTTAGAGTACTTTCTTGTATTTCTTCTATGTTTTTTTTGGCACTGACAACGTCAATAAATCAACTGATAAAGGTATTTAAAAAATTAAAATTTCCTCCTATAATGGTGGAACTCATTGTTTTAATTTATAGATTTATATTTATATTTTTAGAGGAAAGCAAAGAAATATACAATGCACAAGAAATGAAGTATGGATATGTAGGAATGAAAAATTCTTATAGGTCTATTTCTCTCCTTGTGAAATGCTTATTTATAAGGGTTTTTCAAAAATATAGGGACATGGTTATTTCATTAGATAGCAAATTGTACAATGGTGAGTTTAAAGTAGGGTGATAAAATGATTGAGACTAAGAGTTTAACTTATTTTTATGAAGATGGGACAATGGCATTAGAAGATGTAAATATAGATTTAAATAAGGGTAGAAAAGTTGGTATAATTGGTTCTAACGGTTCTGGGAAGTCTACACTTTTTTTAAATATGATTGGAATTTTGAAACCGAAAAAAGGGAGAGTGTCGTATAAAGGAAAAAGTATAGAATATAATAAAAAATATTTAAGGGAATACAGAAGTGAAGTAAATATAGTGTTTCAAGATCCAGATAAACAGATATTTTATTCTAATGTATATGATGATGTGGCTTTTGCGTTAAGAAATATGGGATATGAAGAAGATGAGATATCGAGAAGAGTAGACAAGGTTTTAAAAAGAGTTGGAGCTTATGATTTTAAAGAAAAGCCTATTCATTTTTTAAGCTATGGGCAAAAAAAGAGAATTGCTATTGCTGGGGTATTGGTTATGGATGGCAATACAATATTGTTTGATGAGCCTACAAGTGGGTTGGATCCAGTTATGACTAGAGAAATCATAAATATTATAGAGGATATCAGTGAGGGAAAAAACATAGCTATTTCTAGTCATGATATGAATTTGATATATGAGCTTTGTGACTATATATATGTATTAAATAATGGAAAAGTTATAGCTGAAGGTTTAGTTGAAGATGTGTTTGTTCAGAAAGAAATCTTACAGAAAGCTGGGCTAGATGAGCCATGGCTTGTAAAGCTTCACAAGAGGTTGGGAATTCCACTTTTTAAAAATGAAGAACAGTTTTTTAAATATTGGCTTGAAAAATATGGAGGTTAATTTAGAAAATATTGAAATTTTATT
>JAKPAR010000136.1 GCA_029779375.1 Bacillota bacterium
TGAAAATCAGTACAAAAGACATGGTATTGGTATCATTATTCACAGCATTGACAGCTATAGGAGCTTTTTTAAGTATTCCATTAGGAAATGTTCCTATTACTCTTCAAACCCTTTTTACTATTTTATCTGGACTTATATTGGGACCTAAACTTGGTAGCTTGTCTCAACTAGTATATGTGATATTAGGACTTTGCGGAATAAGAATATTTGCAGGATTTTCAGGAGGACCACAGACAGTTTTTAGTCCCTCTTTTGGATTCTTGATAGGATTTATATTTGCAGCATACATAGTTGGAATCATAGGAAATGCTGAAAAGAAAGTTAACTTTAAGAGAATGTTTTTAGCTGCATTGGCAGGCACAGCTGTTATTTATGCTTTTGGTGTTCCCTATATGTATTTGATATTAAATAAAGTGCTGTTAAAAGAAATTTCTTTTGCCACAGCACTAAAAACTGGTTGCATTATATTTTTGCCTGGAGATTTAATTAAATGTTTTGTAGCCACATATGTAGCAACAAAGGTAGTTCCAAAATTTTGTAAAAATTGATTTTACACTACCCTACCATTTCAAGTATTTTTAACTCTTCTTCTTTAGCTAAATCCACATAGGTGTTACCCAACTTTACAACTGGACAAGTAATATTGTTAGGAGGAATAAATACTATTTCTCCTATATGTCCATCACTTATTTTGACCTTAGAACCTAAATAATAGTTTACTATATTGTCAAAAAATACTTTAAGTATATTGACATCAAAAGAGTATGCTCCTATTCTTTTCAATTCTTCCACAGCTTGAAATGGGGTACTCTTTTCCTTATATACTCTTTTAGATATCAATGCATCATATACATCAGCAATAGCAAGTATTTTAGCATAATTGTTTATTTCATCACCTTTAAGCCCTTGAGGGTATCCACTTCCATCTATTCTTTCATGATGAGAAAGAATAGCTTGTCTTACATTTTCGTCTATGCTCAAAATATCCTTAGCCATTGTATATCCAATGGTAGTATGAGTTTTAACTATATCAAACTCTTCCTTTGTAAGTTTACCTTTTTTATTTAATATTTCTGAAGGTATTCTAGATTTTCCTATATCATGTAGAAGCCCTGCTTTTATTATATTCTTTTTTTCTTCTTCACTACACCCTACCCATTCCGCAATTAAAAGAGCATACAATGCTACATTTATAGAATGATTGTAGGTATATTTATCTTTAGTTTTTATT
>JAKPAR010000140.1 GCA_029779375.1 Bacillota bacterium
TATAAAAAAATATAGACAGGAGGTATTTGGTGAAAACTAACATAAATAAAATTATAAAAGAGAAATTATATGCTATTTAACTCATACGAATTCATATTTTTATTTTTACCAATAACATTTATATTATATTTTTATCTATTGAGCCAAAGATTAATTCTTGGTGCAAAGATATTTTTAGTAATAGCAAGTTTGTTTTTCTATGGATATTGGAACTTCTCTTATGTTCCTTTAATACTATTATCTATATTTGTAAACTATGGTGTAGGATTAAGTTTAGTAAATCATGAAAAGATAAAGTTATCTTCAAAAACAATTTTAATATTTGGAATACTATTTAATGTAGGATTGCTAGGATACTTTAAATATACAGATTTCTTGCTTGAAAACTTTAATGGAATATTTGGCTCTAATATCCCTTTACCTCATATTATTCTTCCTTTAGGTATTAGCTTCTTTACATTTACTCAAATAGCATTCTTAGTAGATGCATATAGAAAGGAAGCAAAAGAGTATAGCTTGGTAAACAATATGCTGTTTGTAACATACTTTCCACACTTACTTGCAGGTCCAATTCTTCATCATAAAGAGATGATGCCTCAATTTGCAAGTAAATATAACTGGGTAAAAAATTATAGAAATATAGCATTGGGTCTGTTTATATTCTCAATAGGATTGTTTAAAAAAGTAGTAATTGCAGATACATTTGCTCCTTGGGCAACAGCTGGATTTGATACAGCAACAACTTTAAATTTAATAGAAGCATGGGCAACAAGCCTATCTTATACTTTTCAACTATACTTTGACTTCTCTGGATACTGTGATATGGCTATTGGAATTTCTTTAATGTTTAATATAAAACTTCCAATTAACTTTAACTCTCCATATAAAGCTTTAAATATTCAAGACTTCTGGAGAAGATGGCATATGACATTATCTAGATTTTTAAGAGATTATATCTATATTCCTCTAGGTGGAAATAGAAAAGGTGAATTTAGAACATATACAAACCTATTGGCAACATTTTTAATAGGTGGACTTTGGCA
>JAKPAR010000151.1 GCA_029779375.1 Bacillota bacterium
TTTAGAAGTAAAAGATACTGGCATAGGTATTCCTGAGGAAGATTTGTCTAGGGTTAAGGAAAAATTCTATAAAGGGAAAAATAGCAAGTCCCACAGCGGAATTGGCTTATCAATTTGCGATGAAATAGTGAAGCTTCACAATGGAACCCTAGATATATATTCAGCTTTAAATGAAGGGACTCGAGTAGTAGTAAGGCTTCCCATAAAGGAGGACAACATATGAAAAAAATTTATATAATTATTTTTTTAATTTTACCATTAGTCTTAACTTCCTGCAGTGATGGGAAGTTTCAAATAAGGGCAAATATTGTGGCGCCAGAAAATCAAGTGCCTCCAATTTCTGGGAAATGGGCAGTTGAGAAATCAGTAGATGTCCCTTATAGAAGGGGTGTGTCAGATGATGGAGATTCATTGATAGGTAGTGAAGTATTGTTTCATGATTCAGCGGTAGTTGTAGATAAGGATTATGTGCTGGAACCAAGTTTTAAATATAAAAATGTAAAAATTTCAGATTATCTATTGTATAAGTATAAAATAAGCCCTGAATATTTAAATTTAGAAGACAAGGAAGTTGAAGTGATTTCCATTTCAAGCAACAATCAGTTTTTTTATGAATTTGTAAAATATAGCGAAGATGAGATGTTTTTTTTTAATGAAGACAAGTTTTATTTCTTAAAAAAGACAGTAGATAAGATTAGCAAAGAAGAAATAGACAGGTATATTACTGTTGAACAAAATATTATGAGAATATCCAATATAGAAGAAATAGATACTTTACGTTCTGGGGTTTTGCTAGGAATAAAATCTTATGTATATGATGAAATAAATGGAGAAGACAACTGGACCTATAAGACTATTTGGATAAGAACCAACAATAGAACTTTGTCGTCAATTTATGAAATGGATAATTTGCTTGTACCTAGAAGAAAAGGATTTTGGATGATAAATGTTGAAAGAAGCAGTAATGGAAGCATAATTGATAAAATAAATGCTGTAGAAAAAAGAAAATATCCAGAAGAGTATATGGAAGATGTTAAATTATTTTCTTTAAATTTTAATTCAGAGATTAATTTTGGCTCCGTAGAACCATCAATTATAAAAAATATACTATATGTAGGCAATGATTATATTTCAGTGGAAGAAATTAATTTAAACAACAATATAAGAAAACTGAAGACTTATCCTATAGATTATTTAGATAATGGGAAAGCTGTAAAAATATCAGATATATTAGGCAATGAAGGAATCAAAACTTTTGAAGATGGTGCCAGAAGCATTATGAAATCTGATCCAAACATGTTTCTAGATGAAGAAAACTT
>JAKPAR010000166.1 GCA_029779375.1 Bacillota bacterium
GAGTTTGACAAAAATCCTTCTTTTACAAAAGAAATAGTTAATCAGTACTATGCTTTGTTAGGAAACATTTATTTTAAATTTGGACAATGGGATAGTGCACAAGAATCTTATGAAAAAAACATAAGAGACTTTAAAGATTTTAAATTGAATTATTATTTGAGATCAAAATCAAGAATTATAATTATAGATTATTTAAGAGATAGGATATTTGACAAAGATGGAATTGAAGAAATAAGAAATGAATATAGAGAAATCAATATAAATAGAGATAGAATAAAAATTTTAACTGAGTTTGTAGCTATATCGATTTTATATGGAGACAAGGAATATGCTTATGAAATTTTAGAGGAAATAAGGAGTATATCAGATGTTCCTTATTCAGATGTTTTAAACAATGTCCAAAAATTTATAATATTCAGCATGAAGGAAGATAGTATTCAATATCTTATGGAAATTGAAAATAAAATCAAAGATATGGATTTTCCCGAACTTAATTTATTTATGAACTATGTTATTGGGAGAAAGAGCTATTCAAAAGGAGAATGCTATAAAGCTATAAATTACTATTTGGAATCTTTAGATATAATGTATAGATTAGTTAAGAAAATACCAGATAAAAATTTTCAAAAAAGTTATATAGAAAGTCATCAAGGTGATGAAATAAAGCATGAAATAAATAAAATTTTCAAAGAAATATTTGGCATAGAAGTTCATTGCGTCTATACAGCTGATATAGCTTCAGGGAAAACTGATATAGAAAACTATTTTGATTTTAAGACATTGTTTGATTTAATAGGAGACGAAGATTTTTCGAAGATTGTTGGTGATAGTTTTTCAAATAACTATATAAAAGATGTAAATAATGTAAATGATCTCATCATGAAATTTGATGATGACTATAAGCACAATTTAGATATTATATTGAGGTATTTAGCTAAAGAAACTGTTGCACAAAAAGGAATTATATTTTTATGCAATGAAGAAAATGATGAATTTGAGGTCATTGCCAGGTTAAAAGATGAAAATATTTCTATGGTCAATGAAAGCATAATAAATATTGTAGAAAAAAGAAAAGATGGGATAGTCATAAAAAACACATTTGGTTACAATAAAAACAATGTGTTTGAAGTTCTTTTGTCTATGGATACCAAAGCATTGATATGTATGCCTATAATCAGAAGGGAAGGGGATATCAAAGAAAATTTAAATGAGAGAAGAAGGAAAAGCTTTGTTATAGAGGATAAAATTGTAGGATATATATATTTAGAAACAGACAGATTATTTAATAGATTTGATTTTGAAAGATTAAATTTGGTAAAATCTCTTTCTCATTTAGCTTTTTTAAATATAGAAAATTATAATCTTAAAACTCTATCTACCATAGATAAGATGACAGGTATATATACAAGAAAGCATTTTGACACATTGTTTAGAGAAATCTTATATATATCAAAGAAAAACAATTGAAAGTTTTCTCTGTTGATGCTTGATATAGATAAATTTAAAACCATAAATGATACTTATGGACATAGGAAGGGAGACGAAGTATTAAGCTTGATAGGTAAAATACTTCTTGAAAATACTCGTTCAACAGATATTGTTGCCAGATATGGGGGAGAAGAATTTATAATAGTATTGCCAGATACTGAAGAAAAAGAAGCAAAAGAGATAGGAGAAAAAATCAGAAAAAAAATAGAAGAATTAGAAATACCAAATATGGATTACCCTCTCACTATAAGCATTGGTATTTCACTATATCCTGAACATAGTCAATATAAAGAAGAATTGATTGAAAAGGCAGATCAAGCACTTTATTGTGCAAAAGAAAAAGGTAGAAATAGAGTTGTATTGTGGGATTCAAATATAGCAAATAATCTCAACAGGGGAGATAGACTTGCGGGAATTATTTCTGGCAACACAGTTCAAGATCAAAGGAATGTACTTGCCATAATGGATGTAGTTGATTTATTGAAAAAGGATATAACTAAAGAAGAGAAAATATATGAATTTTTAGGACGAATTATTGAAACGGTTGATGCAGAACATAGCATATTGATACTTATGAATGATTTAGGTAAGACAGAAAAAATATTTGCTAGGAAGAGATTTGCTTCAGATTGGATAAAACCTCCTAGATACAACAAAAAAATCATAGAAAAAGCAGCAAAAAATAAAAAAGGAGAGTTTTTAATTGATTGGGAAAATATAAAAGATATTGATGTAATATCAGGTGCTCCAAACTGGCAATCGACCATAGTTATACCGCTTGTAGTTAAAGAAGTTGTTAAGGGAATAGTTTATTTAACTGTTCCATTAAGGGAAAAAGAATTTGATTATAACAACTACAATTTGGTAAACACTATATGTGAAGTTTTTTCTGCTGTTATTTAATCTAAATCACAGTATTTTTCTTGCCGAAGAAAATAGAAATGTGATATAATATAGAAAATCATTTATTTGATATGAGGAGGATAAAAATGGCAGCAACAATAAAAGATGTTGCAAAGCTAGCAGGAGTATCTATTTCTACGGTATCAAGAGTCATAAATGACTCAAAGCCAGTGAGCTCTGAGGTTAAAGAAAAAGTATTAGCTGCTATTGAGGAGTTAGGCTACAAACCCAATGAGGTAGCTAGAACTTTGGTTACTAAAAAATCATATTTGATTGGAGTTATAGTATCAGATATTGGTAACTCTTATGTGGCTCAAATGGTTAGAGGAATTGAAGAAGTAGGAAGAATGTATAATTATGATATTCTACTATGCAGTAGCTATGGCGACAAAGACACAGAACTGAGATTTATTCAGCTATTAAATAGAAAGCAAGTAGAGGGTATAATACTCATATCAGAAATTATGAATGAGGAAATAAAAAATCAAATAGCGAGTTCAAAAATTCCCTTTGTATATTTAAATAGGCATTATTATATTAGTGATTTTCCTACCGTTTCTATAGATGATTTCGATGCTTCCTATGAAATGACAAACTATTTGATAAGTTTAGGGCATAAAAATATAGCTTATGTTTCTGTAAAGGATGAAAATAGTTATTCAGTGGAAAATTTAAAAATATCAGGATATAAAAAGGCTATAGAAGAATTTGGTGAAGGTGATGAAATAGTTATTTTTACCAATGAATATACAGTAGAAGAGGGCTATGAGATAGGGAAAGATATACTTAAACTTGTGGATGAATATGATGTATCAGCAGTTTTTTGTAGTCATGATGAATTGGCAATAGGACTTATAAATTTTTTGCATGATAAAAATATTAGAGTTCCCCAAGATATATCTGTAGCAGGATATGGAGATATAAAAATAGCATCGGTATTTAGACCTGAGCTTACTACAATCAAGGAACCTCACTATGATATGGGGGCTGTAGCCATTAGACGAATAATCAAAGAATTAAAAGGGGAAGAAATTGATAAAACACAAATAAAATTACCATTTCAAATAGTGAAGAGGGGAAGCTGTGAAAAAGTTGAATGCTAAAAAACTAAAACCTGTATTTACACTTTTTTTGATAAGTATTGTGGTTGTAGTTGTTTTATCTTTAATTAAAAATCCAGGATTGAATTTTATAGAAAGATTGAGTAATAATTTTTTTGTGGTAGGTATTGTATACCTTGCAGTAGGAGTGATGTTTGAAATAACTTCATGGTCTTTTACTAGAAAATATATTAAAAAACCTATTGACAAAGAAGAAATAGAAGAGCTTAAGTATAGTCACAAAGACGCAGGAGTTGTTTCTAGTATGAACAAGGACAAAGAATACGAGAGAAGAAAAGAAATATTGAATTTATTGTGGAAGATATTCACAATAGTAGGTGCAGTTGATTTTGGATTATCTATTTTAATGATATTGTTTATTTAAAAATAAATTTTATGGTGAATTTTATGAGAAGTTTTATAGCTTTAGAATTTGAAGATGAGCTTAAAGAAAATTTAATTAATATACAAAACAAAGTAAGAGATAATTCCATAAAAGGAACTTGGACTCATAAAGATAATTTCCATATTACTTTAAAATTTCTTGGAGAAATAGACGAAAATTTGATTATAGAGATAGATGAAGCTGTAGAAAAAATATACAAAAACTATAGCCCTATAAAATTAACACTTAGCAGTCTAGGCTATTTTAAAGGTGAAAGAGATTTAAGAGTCTTATGGATTGGAATAAAAGGAGAACTTGATAAGTTAAATGCATTGTATGAAGAAATAGAAAATGGAATGTATTCTTTAGGTTTTGAGAAAGAGAATAGAGCGTTTAAACCACATATAACTTTGGGAAGAAGAGTAGTTCTAAACAAGAATTTTTCTGAAATAAAAGATATCATAAGTGGAGATTTGAATTATGATTTTACCCTGAAAAAAATAACATTGATGAAGAGTGAAGAAATCATGAAAAAAAGGGTTTATACTCCAATAAAAACATATAATTTTAAAAAAATTGACCACAGATAATTCTGTGGTCTTTTTCATACACTTTAGTCAAGTAATGCACCATACAAATAAAATATAATTAAATTTATATTTTATTTTGTTAAAGGATTTTGTAAAAAATTAAAGAATAAATAAAAATGGAGGAGAGAGAAATGAATAAAGTCATAATTGATGGAAACAAATTAACTATTGAAGAATTCATCAATGTAGTAAGAAAAAATTATAAAGTAGAACTATCAGATGAAGCAGTTGAAAAAGTAGAAAAGTCAAGAAGTATTGTAGAGAAATTTGTGGATGAAGAAAAAGTAGTTTATGGAATCACAACAGGATTTGGAAAATTTAGCGATGTACTTATATCAAAAGATGAGACTAAGATATTGCAAAGGAATTTGATAGTTAGCCATTCTTGTGGAGTTGGGGAGCCTTTAGATGAAGAAATAGTTAGAGGTATAATGTTACTTAGAGCCAATGCGTTGGCTAAAGGATATTCAGGAATTAGGCTTTCAACATTAAATACATTGATAGACATGTTAAACAAAAGTGTCCACCCCGTTATACCAGAAAAAGGTTCTCTTGGAGCAAGTGGAGATTTAGCACCATTAGCACATATGGTATTGGTGATGATAGGAGAAGGAGAAGCATATTTTGGTGGAGAAAGAATGTCTGGGAAAAAAGCTATGGCTTTGGCAGGTATACCTACAGTGGAACTTACATCTAAAGAAGGTCTAGCTTTAATCAATGGAACTCAAGTCATGACTTCTATAGGTGCATTGACAGTATATGATAGTATAAATTTAGCTAAGATGGCAGATGTATCTTCAGCTTTGACCAGTGAAGCATTAAATGGTATAGTTACTGCATACGATGAAAAAGTGCATCAAGTAAGACCTCATAGTGGTCAGATCAATACAGCTAGAAACTTGTTAAAACTTCTTGATGGGAGCAATATGACTACAGAACAAGGAGAAATAAGAGTTCAAGATGCTTATTCTTTGAGATGTTTGCCACAAATTCATGGAGCTAGCAAAGATGCAATAGAATATGTAAAAGAAAAAGTAAATATTGAGATAAATTCTGCAACTGACAATCCATTGATATTCAATGAAGAAGAAGCAATATCTGGTGGAAATTTTCATGGACAGCCAATGGCACTAAGCTTTGATTTTTTAGGTATTGCATTGGCAGAGCTTGCAAATGTTTCTGAAAGAAGAATAGAAAGATTGGTAAACCCAGCACTTAGTGGACTTCCAGCATTTTTAGTCGAAAAAGGTGGACTAAATTCAGGATTTATGATTGTACAATATGCAGCAGCTTCTTTAGTTTCAGAAAACAAAGTATTGGCTCACCCTGCTAGTGTTGACTCTATACCATCATCAGCAAACCAAGAAGACCATGTTTCTATGGGAACTATTGCTGCAAGAAAGGCAAGAACTATATTAGACAATACTAGAAAAGTATTATCTATGGAACTTTTAGCATCCTGTCAAGCAATAGATTTAAGAGGAAATAGAGGATTGGGAAAAGGAAGCAGTATTGCATATAATATAGTTAGAGACCATACAGAAAAGATAGAAGATGATATAATAATGTATAGGGAAATAAATAAATGTGAAGAGCTAATAAAGTCAAATGTTATTTTAGATGAAATTGAAAAACAAATAGGTTCATTATATTAAAAAAAAGGAGGAGTTTTTATGGTAAACAATATTGATATTTCAAAAGCTATGACTATTAAGTTAGACAATGAATTGCCTCCAATGCCTAAATTTGTTGAAGGTGTAAGGAGAGCACCAAAGAGAGAATTTAATTTAACACAAAAAGAAACTGAAATAGCACTAAAGAATGCACTAAGATATGTTCCAGAAGAATTGCATGAAAAATTAGCTCCAGAGTTTCTAGAAGAGCTATATACTCGTGGAAGAATCTATGGATATAGATTTAGACCAGAAGGACAAATCAAGGGCAAACCCATAGATGAGTACAAAGGCAATTGTATTGAAGGAAAAGCTTTTCAAGTAATGATAGACAACAATTTAGATTTTGATGTAGCATTGTATCCTTATGAACTTGTGACTTATGGGGAAACAGGACAGGTATGCCAAAACTGGATGCAGTATAGACTTATAAAAAAATATCTTGAAGAATTGACAGATGAGCAAACTCTTGTAGTTGCATCAGGGCATCCTGTAGGACTATTTAAATCTTTCAAACATAGTCCAAGAGTCATCATAACAAATGCATTGATGGTTGGTATGTTTGATGATCAAGAACACTGGATAAAAGCTCAAGCTATGGGATTTGCAAACTATGGGCAAATGACTGCTGGTGGATGGATGTATATAGGGCCTCAAGGAATAGTTCATGGAACATATAATACTATTTTAAATGCAGGTAGATTAAAACTTGGAATTCCAGAAGATGGAGATTTAAGAGGACATTTATTTGTAAGTTCTGGATTGGGAGGAATGAGTGGAGCTCAAGGAAAAGCTATAGAAATAGCTAATGGTGTTGGAATAATAGCTGAAGTTGATTATTCGAGAATAAAAACTAGATTGGATCAAGGATGGATAGATAGATGTTCAGATGATTTAGATGAAATATTCTGTATAGCTAATGAATATTTAGAGAAAAAAGAGCCTATAGCTATAGCTTATCATGGAAATATTGTAGATTTACTTGAATATGTAGTTAAAAAAGATATAAAAATAGATCTTTTATCAGACCAAACTTCTTGTCATGCACCTTATGATGGAGGATATTGTCCTCAAGGTTTGACTTTTGATGAGAGAACAGAAATGTTAAATACAGATAAAGAACAATTTGTTAAACTTGTAGACAAGACATTGAGACATCATTTTGAATTGATAAAAGAATTGGTAGATAAAGGAACTTATTTCTTTGACTATGGAAATAGCTTTATGAAAGCAGTATTCGATGCAGGAGCTAAAGAAATAGCTAAAAATGGAGTTGATGAAAGCGAAGGGTTCATATTCCCATCTTATGTAGAAGATATAATGGGACCAATGCTATTTGACTATGGATATGGACCATTTAGATGGGTATGCCTAAGTGGAAAACATGAGGATTTGATAAAAACTGATAAGGCTGCAATGGATTGTATAGATCCAAATAGACGTGGACAAGATAGAGACAATTATATTTGGATAAGAGATGCAGAAAAACATGCTTTGGTTGTAGGAACTCAAGCAAGAATACTTTATCAAGATGCACTAGGTAGAAGAGATATTGCTCTTAAATTCAATGAAATGGTAAGAAGTGGAGAAATAGGTCCTGTAATGATAGGAAGAGATCATCATGATACAGGTGGAACAGATTCACCATTTAGAGAAACTGCAAATATAAAAGACGGAAGCAATATAATGGCTGATATGGCTACTCATTGCTACGCAGGAAATGCTGCAAGAGGAATGAGCTTAATCGCTCTACACAATGGTGGTGGAGTAGGTATAGGGAAGTCTATCAATGGAGGATTTGGACTAGTACTTGATGGAAGCGAAAGAGTTGACCAAATCATAAATACTGCTATGCCTTGGGATGTCATGGGAGGAGTAGCAAGAAGATCTTGGGCTAGAAATGAAAATTCAATAAAAACTTGTATTGAATATAATGAAAAACATGAAAAAACAGATCATATAACTATTCCTTACGTAGCAAATGATGAACTTGTAAGAAAATTAGTTGATGAAACTTATGAAAAATATAATAAATAAATTTTTTAGTAGGAGGAGATTCAATGGCTAGACTTATAGAATGTGTTCCAAATTTTAGTGAAGGTAGAAATACAGAATTGGTCGAAAAAATATTGGACGAAGTAAGAAAAGTAGAAGGTGTGAAGCTACTTGATTATTCTTCAGACAAAGATCACAATCGTACAGTAGTTACTTTCATTGGAGAGCCAGAAAAGGTACTTGAAGCTGCATTTAATGCATGTAAAAGAGCTTCTGAACTAATTGATATGACAAAACATACAGGAGAACATCCAAGAATGGGTGCAACAGATGTTATACCTTTGATTCCTATATCTGATGTGACTATGGAAGAGGCTGTAGAATTATCCAAAAAATTGGCAAAGAGAATAGGCGAAGAATTAAACATACCTGTATTTCTCTATGAAAAATCTGCAACAGCTTCTCATAGAGAAAATTTAGCAGAAGTTAGAAAAGGCCAATATGAAGGAATGGCTGAGAAATTAAAAGAAGAAATGTGGAAGCCAGACTTTGGGCCAGCTGAGTTAAATATTAAATCTGGTGTAACAGCAGTAGGAGCTAGAATGCCATTAGTTGCATTTAATGTAAATTTGGGAACTAACGATATAACTATAGCTAAAAAAATAGCTAAAGCTGTAAGAGCAAGTAGCGGAGGATTAAAGTATTGCAAGGCTTTAGGCATAGAGATAAAAGAAAGAGATATTGTTCAAGTAACAATGAACATGGTAGACTATACAAAGACACCTCTATATAGAGTATTTGACATGATTGAAAGAGAAGCAAATAGATATGGTGTAAATGTCATAGGGAGTGAAATAATAGGATTAGTACCTATGAATGCTCTTATTGACTGTGCTGATTATTATTTAAAAATTGAAAACTTTGATTATGGACAAATACTAGAAAATAGAATATTTGAATAAGGTGATAAAATGAGAGCCACTGTAGTTATAAAAAATATTTCCAATTTGATAACCATGGAAGGCCCAAATAGACCTAGGGTTAAAGAAGAAATGAGAGATATTGGTCTAATTCAAAATGGAATTGTAGCTATAAATGGAGATGAAATCATCTATGTGGGAAAAGGAGAACTTCCATCCCACATAGATGTAGATGAAAAAACAATATTTATTGATGCAAATGGGAAAACTGTAACTCCTGGACTTGTAGATTCTCATACTCATTTAGTTCATGGAGGTTCAAGGGAAAACGAACTAGCTA